>JAKASX010000116.1 GCA_021818865.1 Acidobacteriota bacterium | reverse complement strand
CCACGATGGAAATCAGGCGATGGCGGCGAGCCAGCGCTGCCGCCTTTTGCAAATCCACCACCTGCACGGTGGGATTGGTGGGCGTTTCGACGTAGAGGGCGCGGGTTTTGGGCCCGACGAGCTGGTCGGCCCCGGCGAGATCGCTCTCAACGAAATGGACGCGAATGCCGAAGCGCGGGAAGACATCGCGCATGAGGCGGTAACTGCCGCCGTAGATCTGGCGAGTGGAAATCAGCTCGTCGCCGGATTCAAGCGCAGCGAGCAAGGCGCTGGAAATGGCGGCCATGCCGGAGGCGGTGACGACGGCCGCTTCGGCGCGCTCGAGTTCGGCCAGCTTGCGCTCGGCGAGCGCCAGAGTGGGATTGCCGTAGCGCGTGTAAATGTAGGCCGAGCTGCGCCCTTCGGCCCAGCGCTTCATTTCGGCGGTGTCCGAAAACGTGAAGGTGGAAGATCGAACGATCGTTGGCGCAACGGGACCGGAAACGCCGTGATGGGATTCGCCGGCATGAATGGCCGTGGTGGCATCTTTCCAGCCGTCTTTCCGGCGCGCTGGGGCGCGGGAGCGTTGCGATTTGCGGTTCGCGATAATCTTGGTGGAAGGTTTCATGGCGCGAGCAGGATCGTAGACGGCACGAGCGCAAGCAAGACCCAAATTGGCCGAATTTCGCGCACGACGTTCCGCCGGCGCGAGGCCGACGGCCAGAATTTACTCTTCCTCTTCCGCCGCCTGGCCGCCGTGCGCGGCCTTTGCCGCGGCAATCACTTTTTCGGCGATTTCCGCGGGCACGTAGTCGTAATGCGAGAATTCCATGGAAAAACTCGCGCGCCCCTGCGTCATGGAGGTGAGATCGGTGGCGTAGCTGAGCATTTCCGCCAGAGGGACCTGAGCTTTGATGACGACGTTTTGCCCGCGCGTTTCGCTGCCACTGATGCGGCCGCGGCGGGAACTGACGTCGCCCATGACGTCGCCGGAATACTGGTCGGGTGCGTAAATTTCGACGTTCATGATCGGCTCGAGCAGGGCGGGGCGCGCCTGCTTCATGCCTTCCTTGAACGCGAGAGCGCCGGCGATTTTGAAGGCGAGTTCGGAGGAATCGACGTCGTGGTATTTGCCGTCGTAGAGAACGGCGCGGAAATCGACGACGGGGAAACCAGCGAGGTAGCCGCGGTCGGCGGCGTCGCGAATGCCCTTTTCGACGGCCGGGATGTAGTTGCGCGGAATCGCGCCGCCGAAAATATCGTCGACGAATTCGAAACCCGATCCGCGAGCCAGCGGCTCCATGCGGATGCGGCAGACGCCGAACTGCCCGCGGCCACCGGTCTGCTTTTTGTGCTTGCCCTCGGCGTCGGCCTTGGCGCGAATCGTTTCGCGGTAGGGGACCTTGGGGGGTTTCAGCGTGATATCCACGTGGTAGCGGCTGCGCAGCTTCGAGACCACGACCTCGATGTGCTGCTGTCCCGAGCCGGCCAACAGAAATTCCTGGGTTTGCGGATCGCGCGAGAAGCGGAGGGAAAGATCCTCTTCGAGCATTTTGTGGATGGCGGTGCCGATCTTGTCCTCGTCGGCGCGCGTCTTGGCTTCCACGGCGAAGGTGATCGAAGGCTCGGGAATGCGGGCCGCGGGATAGAAAATCGGCGCGTTTTTGTCGCCCAGGGTTTCGCCGGTCAGCGTTTCCTTGAGCTTGGCGACGGCGCCGATATCGCCGGCTTCGAGCCGAGCCACTTCCGCGCCGGTTTTGCCTTGCATCACCTGGATGTGTTGAAAGCGCTCGGAAACCTGGCGATTGAAATTCACCAGCGTCGCGTCGTTTTCGAGTTTTCCCGACATCACCTTGAAATAGCTGATGCGGCCGGCGAAAGGATCGGCGAGCGTCTTGAAAACGAAGAGGGAAACCGGTTCGTCGGCGGCGACGCGGCGCGAAACGGGTTCGCCCTGGCGACTGGGCGCGGTGGTGCCGCTCGACGGGCCCCGTTCGCCGGGATTCGGTAGGGCATCGGCCAGAAACTGAATCACGGACTGGCTGCCGATGTTCCGCAATCCCGAAGCGGCGAGGACGGGAAACAGGCGCTGGGAACGGATCGCCTCGCGCAGTCCCTTGAGCAAATCCTCGACGGGCAGCGTGCCCTTGTCGAAAAATTCCTCCATCAACTTGTCGTCGCCCTCGGCCACCATTTCGACGAGCTTTTCGTGCGATTCGCGGGCGGTATCGGCGAGGTCGGCGGGAATATCCTCGATTTTCGCACGTCCGGAGCCGTCGGATTCGTAGAGATGAGCCTTCATCGTGATCAGGTCCACGACGCCGCGGAAATTGTGCTCGGAGCCGATGGGCAGATGAACGGCGACGACGCCGCGGCCGAAAATTTCCTGAATAGAGGCGAGCGCGCGGCCGAAATCGGCGAGGTCGCGATCCATCCAGCTAACGAGGAAGGCGCGTGGCAGGCCGTATTCGGCGCAGTAGTCCCAGACTTTTTCGGTGACCACCTGCACGCCGGCGACGGCTTCGACGAGAATCAGCGCGGCGTCGGCGGCGATGAGGGAAGCTTTCGTTTCGTTGATGAAGGTGCTGTAGCCGGGCGTATCGAGCAGATTGATTTTCACGCCCTCGGCGCCGGGACTGGGCCATTCGAGATGAGCCAGGCCGGTCTGAACGCTGATTTTTCGGGAAATTTCCTCTTCGTCCCAATCGGTGGGAGCGGCGCCATCGGCGGTTTTGCCCAAGCGGTCGGTTGCTCCGGCGGCGAAAAGCAACGCGGAAACCAGCTGGGTTTTTCCGGTGCCGCCGTGTCCCACAATGCCAACGTTTCGGATGGATTCGGTGCTATAGGTCTTCATCGGCTACCTCGATCGTCCGCCAGTCTCGATCGGCGCCGAAGCCAGGTTGCGACGCGGACCGGCGTGCTCGGTTCCCCGCCGCCGCGTCAGGCACACCGCGCAGCACGGCCGGCGCTGCCGCTTCCCGGTGTGCCGGACCGCGGAAAAACCGTTTGCCGCGAGTGCTTCGCGGCGTCGCGCAACAAGGACAAAACCTTCAGGAAAAGAAGGCTTGCCCGAAGGAATCGCATGCTAGCACACGACCCCAGCACCAGCAACCGACGGGCCCGCCGGCGGGCTGGCCCGCGGAAGGGTTGCGGAATGCGGAGGGAGCGGGGACACCGAGGAGTTCCACGCTTGGGCGGTGACGAACGTGGGGCGCGCGAAGGGTTCGATGGTGGCGTTGCAGGGTGTCACAGCATGTCGAGCAAAAAATCCGGCAGGTGGTTTTGTTTCAGCGAGATAATTTTTGCAGGGTGTCATTTTTGGGGCCTCTTTTGGGTAGGCGACGGGGCCGGAATTGGGGGTTGCTTCCCTCCTCCGGCGAGCGGGCCGATTTCCGCTCCATGCAAGCGTCGGCATGTGATGCTTCTTCGTTTCCGCGAATGAAGCGCCGCCTTTTTCTGCGCGCGACGACATTTTCGCGCGATGCGACTCGGAGCGCGAGGGGTGGTTCTACGTAAGGCGCGGTTGCTATTTGAGCTGTGTGGATGGTTGGCGGGGCGGCTCCGACGGAAGTGATTCACCGTGGCCGTTCCGGAACTTCGGTCCTCAACTTCTCCGGGCAAGCAAGCGGTGCTCCCCAGCGGCGGTTGTATCCACTGCTCCTTGACAACGCCTTCGTTCTTATGGAGGCCGCCCGCCAAGCCCGCCGCACGCACAATCTTGCGCAGGTAATCTCGCATTTCCTGTTCGGTCGCCCCAACTTGGTCGGAGGCATGATCAGCGGGCACCCGGCGCACATCCAAGACGTGACCACGCGGCTGGCCAACATCCCGCGCTGTAACTTGCGGAGGGGCGAGGCCACGCCGTCGTCAGGGGCCGCGGCCCATTCTTGCCCACGATTGCCGGAAGGGGCGCGATCCATAGCCGAAGAGCAAAACAGCAGCCGCCAGGAATGGCAGCGCAGGCGTCGGGCCTACGACGAGACCCACGCCTAGGGCGGATAGCAGCCCGACGAGGGGGGTTATCAAAGGCCAAGGCTCTGGCCACCCCAAGCGCTGTGTGACGCATACGCAGGTCGTGAAGAAGATCAAGTCGGTCACGCCGATAACAGCGAACATTTCTCGTTTAATCCACACCGAAACAACCAGATACCGGAGCGTAGCGGCGGCATGAGGGTTGTGTTGCGCCTGAACTAGTAGCGATCCTGCATAGAACGACACGAGGTCTGCTATTGCGCCGACGATTAGGAGTATCGCGAGGGCGCGGAAAGAACGGATCAAACGACTAAGTAGTGTGCCCAGGATTAGGGCAGCCAGAAGAACAGAATAGTCGGTGACAACGGCGCTCTTGCGAAACGCTCCGAGTGCCGATCCGCAGACCAGAAGCAATACGGCCGCAAGCCACTTCCTTCTCTTAGCCGGTAAGGAGTTGGCCACCCGGAGGCCCAGGTACTCCGCCATGCAGCTCCCGGCGAAGACCACGATGAGGAGCGAAATGAGGGCAGGGCTGCTCACCGGTGCCTTTGTCCGTTGTCTGAAGTTGAGTTTAGCCTATAATGGCTCTCAGGAAATTCAGCGCCTACGCGAGAGCTGGTCACCACGCCACCTGTAGCCGCCCTAGCGCGACAACACGAAGCACCTTGGTTCGCTTTCTTTCATGTTCAGGGCTCCCGGCACCCATTTGGTGCAGGCAAATCCAGGCACCTTTCCGGGGACGGCAATCGAAGGGCTTTTCCAAGGAGACCTGACGTAGGTTATATGCAGCGGATCGCTGGCTTGCGCCCGCGCCGGGAACGGGCGCAACAGCAACGCTCCCAGAATCGTTCCAGCGGCAGCCGCCACGACCACGGTCAGAATGGTTTTCATCAGGCACCCCCCGCCGGATTCTATTATCGTCACCCATGAGGCCGGGACTTCCAGGGGAGTTTCCGTTATGGACCCCGGCCCAGCTGACAACATACTCCCGGCCGCCCCCGAAGGCAATCGCCAGCCGGATTTTCGCCGCTCGGAGCTTCCAGCGCGAACCCAGCGCGCGAGTTTTGCCATTGACGTGGGGGCCGGGGCGCAAACCGTCCCCTCCTTCATTCGATGCCTTCGACATCTTCCGGTCCGCTGCCTGCTCGTTGACTGAAATCCGGCCAGGTCGGTGGCCGCCTGCGCGGCTAGAAAGGGCAGCGCCGCGGTCGTGGGGGTGGTGAGTTGGAGGCTCGCTGTGTGGTTCGCGGGCGCTTCAGGGGCTAAAGCCCGTTGCTATCACGGCTTTTAATGTCGGAGCTGAAGCTCCGACCCCCGCAGGCACCGAGCGGGTGTGTTCAGTCTCATGACATCCTTTACACGGTGTTATCAGGACATCCTTTACACTCGGCCCGGTGGTTGACGAGGGTCGGGTGAGCCAGCCCTCGGACGGGGCGAGGATGGCGCGGGCCGGGCCGGCGGCGATGATCGGCTCGATCGTCGGGACGAGGCCTTCGGTGAGGCGAGTGAGGGCGGAGGGATCGTCGTAATTGGGAACGTGCGGAGGTTCGTGAATCGTGCGGCCGATGCCGTGGCCGCCGAGTTCGCGAATGACGCGAAATCCGCTGCGTCGCGTTTCCTGCTCGACCGCGCGGCCTACTTCGTTGAGGCGGCAGCCGGCGGTTGCGTAGCGAAGCGCCTGGCGAGAGGCGCGCTCGGCGCACGCGGCCAAATTCCGGGCCTCGTCGGTTGCGGGCTCGACGACGACCGTTACGGCGGCGTCGGCCATGTAGCCGTCCTTTTCGAACGTGACGTCGAGCTTGACCAGGTCGCCGGCGCGAACGCGGCGCGAGGCGGCGGGAATGCCATGAACGGCTTCGTCGTTGAGGCTGATGCAGATTTCTCCGGGAAAACTGTAAACGAGCGCGGGAGCCGAACGCGCGCCGTTTCGCCGCATGACGCCCGCGCCGATTTCCGCCAGATCGGCTGTGGAGATGCCGGGGCGGACGCGCACGGTCATCGCTTCGAGGGCCAGGCGAACGATTCGTCCGACTTCCTTGAGCGCCACGAGTTCCTTGAAGTCGCGAATCGACATGCGAACCTCCTCGGAAACCGAAGCCGGCGGCGGTTGCGCGTCAACCGGCTGCTTGCGCCTTGCGCAAAGCCTGGCGAATGGCTTCGGCCACCATCTGCTCGGTAGCCGCGTTGGGGTATTTCGTTCGCGGCCAGAAAAAGCCGCGCAAACCGTCGCCTTTGCGCCGGGGCACGATGTGGACGTGCAGATGCGGCACCGACTGGCTGATCCGATTATTGATGGCGATGAAGTTTCCCTGGGCTTCCATCGCGGTTTCGACGGCGCGGGCGAGGAGTTGCACGGAGAGGAAAAACGGGCCGACGCGCTCGCGCGGCAGATCGTCGAGCGTTTCGACGTGCTCGCGCGGGACGAGCAGAACGTGGCCTGGAAAGAGCGGCCGGTGATCGAGAAACGCCACCGAGTGGGCGTCCTCATGGACGATCATCGCGCGGAGCTTTCCCGCGGCAACGTCGCAGAACTTGCATTCGCCCGGCTCCATCGCACGGCCTCCCGCGCCGGTTGGCACACCGGGCATTCTAAGCTCTGGCGCTCGGGGCGGCCACACGGTAGATTCTCGGGGAGCGGCTCGCCGCCAGATTGTTCCAGGCGCCGCGAGCGAAGAATAAGGAAGCCGATTGGCTGAGAACCGCCAACCCAGCTTGGGCCGGCAAATCGTGGCTTCGACGGGAATCGTGATGGCGACGATTCTCGCCAGCCGTTTTCTGGGCTTTTTGCGCCAGTGGGCAGTGGCGCACGCCGTCGGGTCGAACGGCACGACGGACGCGTATTTCGCCGCGTTCACGCTGCCCGATTTTCTGAACTACCTCGTCGCCGGCGGCGCGCTGAGCCTGACGTTCATTCCCGTTTTCGCGAAATACGCCGCCGAAGGCCATGAAGAGGAAGGCTGGGACATTTTTTCCACGGTCGCCACGTTCATGGGCCTGGTGATGATCGTACTGGTGATCGCGGGAGAAATTTTCGCGCGCCAGCTGACGGTGGCGATTGCTCCCGGCTTCCACGCCGGCCAGCGGAATCTGCTCGTTTTCCTGACTCGCGTCATGCTGCCGGCGCAGATCTGTTTTTATTTGGGCGGGATTCTGGCCGCGGTGCAATACGTCCGCGGGCAGTTTCTGGTGCCATCGCTCGCGCCGATCATTTACAACCTGGCGATTATTATCTGCGGCATTCTGCTGGCGCGGAGCACCGGCATCGTCGGATTCTCGATCGGGGTGGTAGCCGGAGCGCTGCTGGGCAATCTGCTGCTGCAAATTTACGGAGCGCGGCGCGCCGGCGCGCATTACCGGCCGCGGCTCGACCTGCGGCATCCGGGATTCCGGCTGTTTTTGAAGCTGAGCATACCGATCATGCTGGCGCTTTCGCTTTCGTTCACCGACGACTGGATCATCCGGTGGTTTGGCTCGTATCTGGCGCCGGCGTCGATCACCTGGCTTTCTTACGCCAAATCGCTGATGCGGGTGCCGCTGGGGATCGTCGGGCAGGCGATTGGCGTGGCGTCGTTTCCCGTGCTGGCGCAGCTCTATACCGAGAAGCGGTACGACGAGCTGAACCGGCTGCTGAATCACGCGCTAAAGGCGCTGATGCTGCTGCTGGTGCCGATCGCCGCGCTTACGATCGCGCAGAGCTCGCCGCTGGTGCACCTGGTTTTCACGCATACGCGGCTCAATCAGCACGATCTGGATGCCACCGCGCAAACGCTCGTTTTCTTCGCGCTTGGACTGGCGGCGTGGGGTGCGCAAAACCTGCTGGCACGCGGTTTTTACGCCACGCGGGAAACGATCACGCCCGCGGTGGTTGGCACGGCGCTGACCTTTCTGAACCTTCCCGTCTATTGGTGGCTTTCGCGCCACATGCAGCATTTGGGGCTGGCGCTGGCCAGCTCGATCGGGATTTCCGCGTATTCGCTGGTGCTGTTCTTTCTGCTGGCGCGACGCACGCAAAATCACGATCTGCGCGATCTGATGAGGTTTTTCCTGAAAGTATGCGCCGTTTCCGCCATCACCGCGGCCATCTGCTATCCGGTGATGCAGCGCCTGGGCGCTTGGATTTCCTGGCGCACGGTGGGCGGAGCGTTCGTGGACCTGGTAATTGTGACGTCGCTGGGAATTCTGGTGCTGCTCGCGCTCGGGCGGGTATTTCGCCTGCGCGAGATGGACGAATACCTGCGCGAGTTGTGGCACATGGCGAGAGAACGGCTGGGCGGCGTGGCGGCGGCGGATCCGCAGAATTAGCGGAAGCGGCGGCTAGGGCGAGATGACAAGAGCGCCGGCGGCGTCGCGATAGGCGAACGCCATATTGGGCGTGGAAAAGCTGGCTCCAATGCGGCCCTGGCGATCGACCAGAATCAGCCCGCCGGTGGCATGGACGCGGTCGGAAAGGAGGCGGATCGAGCGATCGGCGGCTTCCTGGGGCGCGTGGCCGGCGCGGAGCATTTCGATCGCCGTTTTCGCCATCACGATTTTCATGATTCCTTCGCCCCAGCCGGTCGAGGACGCTCCGCCGGCTTCATCATCGGCGTAGCAGCCGCAACCGACGAGCGGCGAATCGCCGACGCGACCCGGATATTTGCAGCAAGTGCCTCCCGTCGAAGTGCCGGCGGCGATTCGGCCCGCGCTATCGATGGCGACGGCGCCGACGGTGCCCTGCTGGGACGGAAAATGCGCGGCGGAACTGTGACCGACTTCGCGGCAACGTAGCCACGCCTTGCGCTGCGACTGGGTGACCAAATCATCCGGTTCGCACAGCGCGATTCCCTGCTCCCGCGCGAACTCCTCGGCACCCTCGGCAACCAGCAGAACGTGCGGGCTCGATTCGAGCACGCGGCGGGCAAGTCGAATCGGATTGCGCACGCGCTCGACGGCGGCGACGGCGCCGGCATTGAGCGTCGCGCCTTCCATCAGAATCGCGTCGAGCTGGACGCGACCACGCAGATTCAAATGCGAACCGTAACCGGCGTCGAATACCGGATCGTCTTCGAGCGCGACGATAGCCGCTTCCACCGCGTCGAGCGCGGAGCCGCCGGCGTCGAGGACGCGATGGCCGGCTTCGAGGGCGCGCCGGCAGCCTTCGCGGCACGCCAAAACCGCCGCAGCGGGGATTTCCCACGCACCACCATGAACGATGAGGACTGGGCGCAAGGCAACTCCTTTTCGTCAAACTGCGCTGGGAATAGCGGCGCATCGGCGCGGCGGGAAGCGCAACGGGGCAGCCTCGCAGCAGCACATCTTACCTTGGGAAGGCCCGCCGCGTGCGCGGCAGAGTTACAGCGGCTTCAGCCGCTCGGGGGCGCATTCGCCGGCTGAGAGCGAAACCGCGGCGACTTCGGCCTCGGCGGGATCCTTGCGTTCGCGCTCGGCGAGGAGGTGGATTTTGCGCCGCGCCCGCAGCATCGTGGCGATCACGCTGAGATTCGGCCCGATCGCCAGCAGCCAAAGGACCGGGGCCATGCGATTGGTCACCGCGCCGGCAATCATCAGGCCGATGCGCTCGGGGCGTTCCCAGAATCCGCGGTCGAGGCCGGTGACCGGTTCCTTGTCGCCATGGGCCACCAGCGAATCCGAACGCGCCCGCGCGTAGCCGATCATCACCGATCCCGCCATCGCCACGCAGACGAGAATGGCGTAGAGGAAGCGGTCGACGCGCGCGTAGTAAACGAGCAGGCCGACGAACAGCACCAGATCGCAATAACAATCGAGCGAGGAATCGAGAAATTCTCCGAAACGCGAGGCGCGGCCCTGCGCCCTGGCCACGGCGCCGTCCAGCCAGTCGAACCCTCCGGCCACCAGCATCGCCACGCCCGCGGTGAAGAAACGGCCGGCGCCGAAAGACGCCGCGGCGAACAGGCTCACCGCCAGACCGAACGCGCTGATCAGATTTGGATGGATGCGCGTGCGCGCCACCAGCTTCACTCCCGCATCCGGAAGCAGGCGCAAGGCGCGGCCAATCGTGGAGGAAGACATACGCGGATGGCCGAGCCGCGGGGCTCAGCCGATCTCGTGAATCGTCAGCAGGTTCACGATTTCAAATTCCTTGATTCCCGCCGGTGTCTGGACCTTCACCTCGTCGCCGGCGCGGCGGCCGAGCAGAGCCTTGCCGATCGGCGAACTGGTGGAAATCTTTCCCTTGGCGACGTCCGATTCCTCGGCGGTGACGAGCGTGTATTCCACCTCGGCCTGGCTTTTCAGGTCGAGCAGCTTCACGCGCGAGCCGTAAGCGGCGCGGTCGCGTGGCAGGTTTTCCAGGTTGAGCATCGCCAGGTCGCCCAGGCGCTTTTTCAGCTGGCCGAGGCGGGCGGAAAGGAAACCCTGGCGCTCCTTGGCGTATTTGTATTCGGCGTTTTCCGACAAATCGCCGTGCGCGCGCGCTTTCATCAGCTCTTTGGGCAGTTCAGTATTCAGCTCGATTTCGATCTGCCGGATCTCTTCCTCGAGCTTGAGACGGATTTTAGCAGCGGCGTCTTGCATAAGGATGTCTCGAATGCGCCCCAGGGGGAATTGCGGCTTCCCAGGAAGCCTCGACTTATTATAAAAGAGCGGCGCGGCGAGCGGCAACGGGCGTTCCGCAGTTTCATCCCTGCCCGATTCCGGCCCTCCAGAGGGCTTTCGAGGCCGATAAAGGCTGGGCGACCCTTCGCGAGGGGTGCACGGGATGGAAAAAATCGCAAAAAAACATGCAACTTTCGCGCTCACTCCTCGATCCAATGTTTCGAGGCCCTGTGGATAAAGGGCGGGCCACCGCAGGAAACATTTCCCGTTCCAGCCTCGTATCTGTGACCATACATGAAAGCTATGCCCGGGGTGGCAACATGACGAAGTT
>JAKASX010000011.1 GCA_021818865.1 Acidobacteriota bacterium | reverse complement strand
CGACCGCACAACGAGCGGCGAACGCGCCGCGCATCCTCATTTCCTCCGCAGATCCTTCGGGCGCGATGTATGCGGCGCAACTGGCGCGCGCGCTTCGCGACCGAACGGGAGCGGATTGTTTTGGCCTCGGAACCGAGGTGATGCGCGAAGCGGGCGTGGAACTCGTGGGGGACGCGGCGGAAATTCATGTGATTGGGCTGTCGGAGGCGCTGACGCTCCTGCCGCGGGCCTGGCAGCTGATGGGACGGCTGACCAAAGAAGCCGAGCGGCGGCAGCCGTGCCTGGCGGTTCTGGTGGATGCGCCGGATTTTCATCTGCGGCTGGGAAAACGGCTGAAGCGGCTGGGCATTCCCATCGTCTATTTCATCAGCCCGCAGGTGTGGGCGTGGCGAACGGGACGCGTAAGGCAGATTCGCGAGCTGGTGAAGAAAATGATCGTGATTTTTCCGTTCGAGGAGAAGTTCTATCGTGACGCCGGCGTGCCGGTGGAGTTCGTGGGGCATCCGCTGGCGGAAACGGTCCGGGCGCGGACGTCGCGCGAGGAATTTTGCCTGAAATGGATGTTGTTTCCGCGAAAACCGATCCTGGCGCTGCTGCCGGGCAGCCGCAAATCGGAAGTGAAGCACAATCTGCCGGGGATGGTCGAAGCGCTAAGGATGCTATCGGCGGACGCACGCACCGCGCCTCAGGCGATTCTGCCTGCGGCGCCGGGACTTGGCGCAAGGGATTTCGAGCCGATCCTGCGGAACGCGCCGAAGGTGAGCGTCATCGAGAACGCAACGCACGAAGCCGTGGCGGCAGCCGATTGCGCGATCGTTTCGAGCGGGACGGCGACGGTGGAAACCGCCCTGCTCGAGACGCCGATGGTGGTGGTGTATCGCGTGTCGTCGGTTTCGGCGATGGTTTTGCGGCGGCTGGTGCGCACGCCGCATTACAGCATGGTCAATTTGCTGCTCGGCCGGCGCGCGGTCCCCGAACTGGTGCAGGAGGATTTCACGGCGGAACGCCTGGCGGCGGAAACGCGGCGGTTGCTGGAAAGCCCCGAAGAGCGCGACCGGATGCGGCGGGACTTGGCCGAAGTGCGGTTGCGGTTGGCAAGCCCGAGCGCGGCGGGCGCGATCGGGCGCGCGGCGCAGATTATTGCCGCAATGCTATAGACGGGAATTTACGGCGGGAGACGGCGCAGAAGCGCCGGGGCGCGGGGATGGGAGCGAAGACGTGCGAGACAACTCTGCGGGTGTAATCTGGTATCTTAGAGCCACGATGATGAAAAACTCCTTGAAAACATCCTTTTGGCTTCGCAAAACGGCGCAGGGACTGGCGATTCTCGGGGCGCTCTTGTGCGCCGCGGCGCTTTACGCTCAGCAGCCGCCGCCGCGGCCGGATTTCCACGCGACGCACTACGAAATCGACGCGGTCCTGAGCCCCGGCAATCAGACGCTGATGGCCAAAGCGCAGGTCACGCTGGTGGCCGACCGGCCAACGCACGACGTGAACGTGGAACTGAACCCGAATCTGAGAATCGATACGGTGATGGAGGGCGAGCAATCGCTGGTGTTCCAACGGACGGACACGCCGCTGGGCGTTGTGGTGACGTTGCCGAACACGGTCTCGCCGGGACAGCAGCTGACGCTGACTTTCGCCTATAGCGGGCCGCTATCGGGCGTGACGGGAAGCCCGTCGCCGGGCGTGCGGCTGGCGTATATCGGGAAGAATCGAGCCTATCTGCTGCTGGCAGCACGGTGGTTTCCGCTGGTGGCGTACCTGGGGCAGCGCTATACGGCGACGATTCACCTGACCGTGCCACCAAATTACGCGGTGGTCGGAGCGGGAAGCAGCCCGGCCCCGGATATGGTGGCCGAACCGCAGGGCGCCAAACCCGTGGGAACCGAGCAGTGGCTGCGCTACACCTTTACGGCGGACAAGCCGGGCGATCCAGGAACGTATATCGCCGGGGCGCTGGAGTTGACCCCGGTGAATCAGGGCGGATTGTCGTTTTCGGTGTACACGCAGCCGAGCGACAAGAAGACGGCCCAGCCGTACGCGGAGGCGATCTCCAGAATCATCGATTTTTATTCGAGCGCGTTCGGCCCGCTGCCGGTGCGGAACATCACCCTGGCGCAACTGCCGTCGGTGGCGCCGATGAACTCCGTGTTTGCGTCGGGATTGCTGATGCTGAGCCAGCGGCGTTGGAGCGAGAAACCCCCGGAAGACTTGCTGGCGCGGCTGGTGGCGCACCTCTTTTGGGGCGAAACGGTGCGGCCGGCGTCGTCGGCCGACGTGTGGCTTTCGGACGGGCTTTCGCGCTACAGCCAGGCGCTCTACATTCTGCACGCGCGGGGCGAAGCGGCATTCCGGCAGACGGTGGATGAATTTGCCGTGGGCGCCCTGATGGACGAGAAAGTCGCTTCGATCCGGGACGCATGGCGGCTCGATCCGTACACGACGGCGTACCAATCCATCGTGCGGGACAAGGGCGCGATGGTCTTTCACATGCTCCGGACGTCGATGGGCGATGCGGCGTTTTCCGCGCTGCTGCGCGAGTTTTACGGGAAATATCAGGGAAAAACGGTGACGCTGGCCGATTTCGAGGCGATGACGCAACAAAAGCTGGCGTCGCTGCCGGCGGCCAAGGCGGCCGAGCAACCGCAGCTCAATGCGCTCGCGTTTTTCTCGCAATGGGTGAATTCGACGGGGATTCCGGAATTTCACCTGGATTACATCGTTTACCGGACGGCGAAAGGGTTCAAGGTTGTCGGGAAAATCGAACAGAACCTGACCACGCTGAACATGCCGATCGCAGTGAAAGTGGAAACGGAAGGCAATCCGGTGACGAAAACGGTGCAGGTGATCGGCGACAAGTCGGAATTCACGATCGACACGTTCGGCGAGCCGAAATCGAACGGAATCATCCTCGATCCGAACGACAACATTCTGAAATCCACTCCCGATCTGCGCGTGAAGGCGATGATTTTACAGGGCGAGGCGCTGGCGGAGCGGGGCCAGTTTTTCGACGCGGTGCAGCAATACCAGAGGGCGCTCGACATTCAGCACCGGAACTCGCTGGCGCTATTCCGCATGGGCGAAGCGATGTTTTACGAGAAGAATTACCAAGCGGCGGCGAATTCGTTTCGCGACGCGCTCGACGGAGTGATCGATCCCAACTCGAAATGGATCGTCGTGTGGTCGCACGTGTACCTGGGCAAGATCTACGACTTGATCGGCCAGCGCGAACGCGCGCTCAATGAATACCAGCGCGCGATCGATACCAAGGACAATACGGCCGGCGCGATCGACCAGGCCCGCGAATACATGCAAAAACCGTATTCGAACCCTCCGGAGACGTCGCCAAGCAGTTAGCCGCTGGAGCGGGTAAATCGCTTCGGGCGCGGGGTGCGATGTGGTATAGTGTAGGTGCGCTAGATGAGCGGTTGCGCTGCGTGGTTGATCTGGTTCGTTAGCTGATTTCAGAACTCCCGCCTTGTTTTCCCTCCGCATGTCTTCGCAGTGAAAGATTGAATTCAAGCCGGCTTTTCGGCGCTAACGCGTGCGCGGGAAATTTGCGTGCGCGCGGCAAACGACCGCGCCGGCCAGAGAGAAGAAGAACCAAGAATATGCAAACGTTTTCTGAATTACCGCTATCTCCTTACACGCAGGAGCGGCTCGCGTCGGCCGGATTTAGGACGCCCACGCCGGTGCAGGCCGCAGCGATTGGGCCTGCGATCGAAGGCAAGGACGTGCTCGGGACGGCGCAAACCGGAACCGGCAAAACGCTGGCGTTTCTGCTGCCGATCGTCGAGCACCTGCTGCGGCATCCGGGGAACGGAATCGCCGCGATGGTGCTGGTCCCCACGCGGGAACTGGCGATGCAGGTGGCCGAGGATTTCGAAATTCCGCGCGGCAGGAAACTCGGGCCGGCGGCGCTCGTTGTGGGCGGAATGGCCGAAGGGGCACAGATTGCCGCGCTGCGGCGCGGAGCGCGCGTCGCGATCGCGACGCCGGGGCGCCTGGAGGATTTCCTGGCGCGAGGCCTCGTGCGGCTTCGCGATTTGAAAATCCTGGTGCTCGACGAAGCCGATCGGATGCTGGATATGGGCTTTCTTCCGTCGATCCGGCGGATCGTTGCGGCGACGCCGCGCGAACGGCAAACGCTGTGCTTTTCGGCGACGATGGAAGCGTCAGTGGCGCATCTGGTGAATGATTATCTGAGGAAACCGGTGCGCGTGGCGCTCGGCTCGACGCTGAAACCTTCGGAAAACGTCCGCGTGCGGGCGTGCGAAATCGCCGCGGACCGCAAACCGGAAGTGCTCGGACAGTTGCTGGCGAAGGAAAGCGGACGCTGCCTGGTTTTCACCAGAACGCGGCGAGGCGCGGAACGTCTGGCGAAAAGACTGAATCGCGAGGGATTTTCCGCCGAGAGAATCCACGGCGACCGCACGCAGGCGCAGCGGAATTCGGCGCTGGCCGGATTTCAGGAGGGGCGCTACCGGATTCTGGTGGCGACAGATGTGGCCGCGCGCGGGGTCCACGTGGACGACGTGGCGCACGTGATCAACTACGATTTGCCGGACGTGGCGGAAAATTTCATTCATCGCGTCGGCCGCACCGGACGCGCGGGACGCATGGGCGTGGCGACCACACTGTTCTCCCGGGAGCAGCGCGGCGACGTGAGGGAACTCGAACGCACGCTCGGTTTGCGGATGGAACCTCTGGCCGGTGAATGGGATGCGGCCGGAACGCCGAGCCGTGGCCGACAAGTCGCGGCCGGGAACGAGGAGCGGCGCCACGCGTCGAGCGAGTGCCATTCCCGCAGCGCAGCCCCGAACGGCTCTGGAGAAGATCTGGGTCGTTCGACGCTGGTCGCGCTGCCTGGGGAGTTCCTGCAGGCGCGCATGCAGGCGGGTTCCGGCACCGACTGAAGCACGGCGCGATTGCGGAGTGCTTGCGGGCGTATTGCTCCGGGCGGCGCGGGCGAGTTCCGAGCGCCTAGAGCTTACGCGCCGTCTTCCTCCTTCATTTTTTCCCAAACGGCAGTGAATGCATCGAACGCGGGACGGTCGAAGAGGACGAAATAGACCGTTTCCAGAGAACCGGGCTGGCGGAGATCCTCGGCGACGGCGCGGAGCATGATTTCGGCGCATTCGCGGAGCGGGAAGCCGCCGATCCCGGCGCCAATGGCGGGAAAGGCGATGGTCTTCAGGCCTTTTTGCCGCGCCAGATGAAGCGAATGGAGCGTGGAACCGCGCAGGGCGTCGGGGGTGGTCGCCGCGCCGAGTTCCATGCTGGCGGCGTGAATCACCCAGCGCGCTTTCAGCTTTCCGCCGGTGGTGATCGCGGCGGTGCCGATGGGAATCGCGCCGATCCGGTCGCATTCCTGCTGGATCTTTTCCCCTCCCTTGCGTCGAATCGCGCCGGCCACGCCCGCGCCGAGAACGAGGTCGTTGTTCGCGGCGTTGACGATCGCGTCGACGTCCATGTCGGTGATGTCGCCCTGAACGAAGCGGATTTTGCCCGCGAGTTTCATCGTGAGGCAATTGTACGAGGGCCCGGCAGGGTGGGGCCAGACGAGCTTGTACGGGCGGATGCGTCTGCCAGTTGGCCGCGCGTCAGGATTTGGGCTTCGATTCGCGATAGTCGTAGACGCCGCGGCCGGCTTTGCGGCCCAGTCGCCCCGCGTTCACGTATTGGCGCAGCAGCGGCGAGGGACGGTATTTTTCGCCGAGCGTGCGATGCAGATATTCAAGGATGCTCAGGCGAACGTCGAGCCCGACGAGATCCACGAGCTCGAATGGACCCATCGGATGGTTCAGGCCGAGCTTGAGGGCTTTGTCGATGTCTTCGGCCGAGGCGATCCCGGCTTCGAGCATGGCGAAAGCTTCGTTGCCGATGAGCGCGTTGACGCGGCTGGTGATAAAGCCCGGCGATTCGCGCACGGTAACCACCTCCTTGCCCATGCGGATGCCGACTTCGCGGCAGGCGGCGAGGGTTGCGTCGGACGTTTCGAGCGCGCGGACCAGCTCGAGCAGCTTCATTTTCGGCACGGGATTGAAAAAGTGCATGCCGACGCAGAGCTCGGGGCGCTGGGTGATGGCGGCCATTTCCGTGATGGAAAGCGAAGAGGTGTTGGTGGCGAGAATCGTTTCGGCGCGCGTGAATTTATCGAAGATGCCGAACAGCTCGATTTTCAGCTCGATATCCTCGGGCGCGGCTTCGATGATGAGATCGGCGTCCGCGGCCTCTTCGACGCGGGCAGCCGTGCGGAGGCGGCCAAGCGCGGATTGGGCGTCGGCGGCGGAAACTTTACCGCGCTGGACGCCTTCTTCGAAGGCGCGGCGAATCCAGGACGTCGCTTCGGTCAGAATTTCCGGGCGAACGTCCTCGAGAATCGTGTCGTAGCCGCCGAGCGCGGAAACGTAAGCGATGCCGCGGCCCATCGTGCCGGCGCCGATGACGGCGATTGTTTTCACGGGCATGCGATCGTCCTTTCACTGCTACGGCGCGCGGAGCGCCGCGCAAGTCGTTCCAACACAAAATACCTTGCCACGCTAAAGCCCGGCGCTACACACGCAGGACGCTTGTGCCACCCCTCAGCGCGACGGGAACAGGCGAGCGGCGTTGTCGTACAAAATCTTACCCTGAGCCTCGGCCGAAATCGGCAGCGCTTGAAATTTACGGATGTTGCCGGCGATTTCCGG
The DNA here is from genome assembly GCA_021818865.1 of Acidobacteriota bacterium. Taxonomy (GTDB): domain Bacteria; phylum Acidobacteriota; class Terriglobia; order Acidiferrales; family UBA7541; genus JAKASX01. The sequence goes on along the minus strand of JAKASX010000011.1, from coordinate 50,978 downwards.
GACGCCGGGACCGGGCCAATCGGTGCCGAAAATGGATTTGTCGGCAACTTCCTCGAGCCGCGGAAAATATTCCATCAGGCGCTGCGGCGGAATGCCGGAAAGCTCCAAAAACACGTTGGGATGGCGGCGAACGAGGAAAAACGCTTCGTTCATCCACAGCGGGCGGCCGCCGTGAGCGAGCAGGATCGTGAGATCGGGAAAATCGATGGCGACATCGTCGACGAGCATGGGCTGGGCGTAGAGATTGCGCGCGCCGGGAAAAATGGAAGTGCCGGTGTGAATCATCACGGGCAGACCAAGCGATTGCGCGCGTTCGTAGATCGCGCCGAGCTTGGCCATTCCTTCGCGATAGGCGTTGGGCGCGACGACCTGATGCGAGGGATGGAGTTTCAGGCCGCGAATGCCGAGATTGGCGAGGCGCTCGACTTCGCGAGCGGCGTCTTCGATGAAGCGTGGATGCACCGAGCCGAACGCGATCAGGCGCCTGGGATCGGCCGAAGCGTAGCGCGCGACCCAATCGTTCACTTCGGCGGTGAAACCGATGATGTCCGGGCTGACGTAATTGATCAGTCCGGCGCGTTCGACGCCGACTTCGTCCATGAATTTCAGGAACGCGACGGGATTTTGCGAGAATTCGACGACGCGGGCGTAATCCTTGCGGCCGCGCTGAATGAGCGCGAGATTCTGCGGCTTGAACATTTCGAGCGGCTGAATGTGAACGTGAATGTCGATGACCGGCATGTTCCGTCGCTGTCTCCCGCTTCCCTGCCCCGGCGCTCGCGCGATTATTTGAGCGAAGCGAGCGCCTCCTCATCGTAACCGATAACGATGCGTTTCCCCGCAATGACGATGGGCCGGCGAATCAGATTCGGATGCTTCGCTATCAGGCGAATGGCTTCTGACCTCGAGGGCGGATTCTGCTTCATGTTGCGCTCGCGATAGAGTTCGTTTTTCGCGTTGAGAAACAGGCGATAATCCCGCTCGCCGATGAGCGCGTCGAGTTCGGCTTCGCTGAGCGGCTGCTTGCCGAGATCGCGCAGGTCCAGTTCCGAATGCGTTTTTTGCAAGAGACCTCTTGCTTTGCGGCAGGAGGTTCAAGTGGGCTTCAGGTACATTTTCAATTTCATTTTCGGCATTGGACGCGTCCCCCAACAGGATCTTGGGCCGAGCCGGGATCAAGCTCAGCGACACGCAGCCGCCAGGCCGCCCAGCAGTGCGACACAGGCAAGATGCCCGTGCCACCGCCAACTCCGTGCCGCCGCCCCGCAGAGCTAGTCTCCTGCGTCTTGGAAATGTTGACGCTGCCGATGGAGCGAATCATATGTAGCGCCGGGCTTCAGCCCGGCAGGCAGCGTAAACATATTTGCGACTCATTACGCTAGTAACGCGCGAGCGACGAATCAATTTCGTCCGTCCAGCGCGCGATGCCGCCGGCAAGAGAACGCGCGCCTGCGACTCCCTGTTCGCGCAGCCACGCAGCGGCGTTCAGGCTGCGCATGCCCATGTGGCAATAGACGACCACGTTCTGCTTTTCCTCGAGCCAATCGAGGCGCGAAGGCAGAACGGCCATCGGAACGAGGACCGAACCCGCGATGCGGCAGATTTCGTGTTCCCACGGCTCGCGCACGTCGAGCAGAACGAGCGATTCGCCCCGATCGAGTTTTTCCTTCACTTCCTGCGGATCAATTTGCAGATCGTAACTCATTTCGTTTGCGCTCTCCCCCAAAACAGAACCGGCTGACCGGCAGACATTGTATGTTACTGCCCGATGGCCGGCCAGAAAGGAAGAGGGGTACGCCAAGCGCGCGAAAGTGTTAATCTACCGGCAAGTAACGGGGAGGCGTTTATGAAACCGCGGCGGAGTTTCCCAGCCGCTCCGGTTTCTCTTCGTTGCGTGGGGGAAGCGCGCTGCATGGAACGGCTGTAGGGGTGGGCGTCCGTGAGGAATTCAAAAGGGGGAGAGATACCCGCATGGCGCAGCCCGATACCGTACGCGCAACCATCGAATCCGCACCAATCCCACATCTCGGCGCCAAGAAGACGTCCGCGAAAATTCTGCTGACCACCGTATCGCGCGAGCCAGGGCTCTACGACTACTACCGCGAAAACGCGCCGGAAAATTTCCGTTGGCGTTTCCGGATGCCGCGGCGGATTTCGTTCGGGCTGCGATTTTTGCGGCAGAATCTGCCGGAATTGCGAATTTTGGAATATCCGACGCGAGCGGAGTTTTCGCGCGTGCTCGAAGAAGGCTGGGACGCGGTCGGGTTCTCGTTTTATCTCGAAGAGACGCCGCGCATCCTGCAAATGGCGGAAGACGCGCGGCGCGCGGGAGTGCGGCAGCTTTGGGCGGGAAATTACGGCGCGCTGACGCCCGCGGTGCAGACGGATTTCGACAAGGTTTTTACGAGCTACGCCGAAGAGGACGTGGCGCAGCTTCTGGGCAAGCGAATCGAGTTCATTCGGCATCCGCCGCTCGTCAGCGAATTCCGGCTGCCGGGAGGATGGCCGTTTCCCGTGGGAATTCTTTTCACCGCGCGCGGCTGCAGCTTCCAGTGCACGTTCTGCCAGACGACGGCGTTCGCGCCGCGGCCGCGGGCGATTCCGCTCGAGGCGATCGAGCGCGCGATCCAGTTCTACGCTTCGCACGGCGTACAATACGTCCTCATCCTCGACGAAAATTTCGGCAATCTGCCGCAACACGCCGAAGCGGTGATCGAATTGCTAGCTCGTTACCGGATTCGCTGGCTGGTGCAGTCGCGCGTGGACCTGTTTCTGCGCAATTTCGATCGCTGGATGGAGTTGGGGATGGAAGGCGCGCTGTTTGGCATCGAGAGTTTTCATCAGGACGTGCTGAAACAGATCCGGAAAAACGAAAAAGTGGATGCTTCGCGCGAACTGGCCGAACGGCTGAACCGCTGCGGCCTCTACGCGCATGGCTATTACATCATCGGATTCCCCACGGAAACGCCGGAAGCGATCCGGGAAGACCTGCGAACGCTGGCTTCGATGCGGTTGGACGTGACGCAAATTACCATCGTCACGCCGCACCCCCGCACGGCGATGTGGTCGGAAGTGGAAACGGCCCACGGCATCGCGCAAAACGATTGGGGACAATTCGACACGAAGCACCTGGTCTGGAATCATCCGCACTGCGCGCCGGGCGTTCTGGAGTCGCTGCTGAAAGAAGGTTTCGAGCTTTGTTACGGCGCCGATTGGATGCCGCGCGTGGTGCGCAAGTTCACTTCGCGGCGATGGGTCAAGCGCGATCTGCTCGGTCTGCTTTCGAGCCCGGTCGCGGCGCGGCTGGCCGAGCCGCGCCGGCTTCCCTACTTCCCTGACAATTGATATGATGCGCGCCCCGGACGTTGGGCGTGGCCGTCGGCCGATGTCGGCGGTGCGGCTTGCCGCGTCGAAACGGACAACGTGAATAACGCGCGCAAAAGCGAACTGCTGCGAAGGCCGACGCTGGGCGCGCTGCTGCTGGCCGTCGTCCCTTTTCTTGCGCTCTGTTTCACGGTGCCGCTGTGGAACCGAATCCATCCCGTCGTGTTGGGAATTCCCTTCAATTTGTTTTGGCTGATTCTGTGGATTCCACTGACAACGCTGTGCATGTGGTTGGTCTACACGCGAGACCGGAAAGCGGAACCGGCTGAGGCGAATACCACGAAAGGCGATTCGCGATGAGCGCTTCCGCGATCGCGCTGGCCGTAATGATTGGCGTGGTCGGCGTGGGCGTGGCGATGGGCTTCTACGCCGGCTTGCGGCGGAAAATGGATCTCGAGCAGTGGACGGTGGCCGGGCGCGGATTCGGCACGCTGCTCGTCTGGCTGCTGATGGCCGGCGAAGGCTATACGACGTTCACGCTGCTCGGCGCGAGCGGATGGGCGTATTCGCGGGGCGCGCCGGCGTTTTACATCATGGGCTACATGTCGCTCGGATACGTGGCGTCCTATTTTTTCCTGCCGCAACTTTGGGAACTCGGCCGGGCGCACAAATTGCAAACGGAATCCGATTTTTTCGAGAAGCGCTACGCGAGCAAGCGGCTCGGCGCATTCGTGGCGCTAGTGGGCGTGGTGTTCCTGGTGCCGTATGTGGATTTGCAACTGACGGGACTCGGGGACATCGTGCGCGTGGCGAGTTTCGGCGGCGTCGGAAAAACATGGGCGATGCTGCTGGCGGCCGCGGCAGTCGCGGCGTTTGTTTATACGAGCGGAATCCGCGCGGTGGCGTGGATGAGCATTCTGAAAGACGCGTTGCTGCTCGGGGTGGTAGCCGTTATCGGCATCGGCGTTCCCTACGTCTACTTCCACGGGATCGGGCCGATGTTTGCGGCGCTCGCGAAGGCCCATCCGAAGCAATTGGTCTTGCCGGGAAATACGGCGAATCTGGGCCGGAGTTGGTTTGTTTCCACCGTCTTCCTGAACGCCCTCGGCGCGTTCATGTGGCCGCACCTGTTTGCCGCATCGTTCACCGCGAAAACCAGCGACGTCGTGCGCCGGAACGCCGTCTTCATGCCGCTTTACACGATCACCTACCCGCTGGTGCTTTTTGCCGGATTTGCCGCGCTGCTGATCGTGCCCGGTTTGCACGACGGTGACCTGTCGCTGCTGACGATGACCCGGCGAACGTTTCCGGCATGGTTTCTGGGCGTCGTCGGCGGAGCGGGCGCGCTGACGGCGATGGTGCCGGCTGCGATGCTGATTCTCGCCGCGGCCACGCTCTTTGCGAAAAATTTCTTTCGGCCGATTTTCACGCCCGCGATGAGCGAACCGTCAGTGGCGCGCATGGCAAAGCTGATGGTCGGCGTGATGACCGGCGTTGCGGTGCTTTTCGCCATCCTCGGAGCGAAGAGCATTGTTGGACTCTTGCTGCTCGGCTACGACGGCATCACGCAATTTTTCCCCGGCGTGATTCTGGGCCTTTATTGGAAGCGCGTGACGCGCGCCGCCGTTTGGAGCGGGATGATCGCGGGCGTGGGCGCAGTGACGCTTCTGGTCCTGAGCGGCAGGGACCCTATCGCCGGATTGAACGCGGGATTCGTCGCGCTCTGCCTGAATTTCGCCGTCGTGATTGCCGTGAGCCTGCTGACGCGCGCCGAGCGCAACGGATTCGAAAGCTCGCCGGATTTCGAGGCACCGCCGGAAACTCCGGATAAAATGGGGGTGTCGTGACCTGGCCAAGCGCGTTGGAGTGGACGCTGCGGAAACCGCAGCGCCTAGCCGACTCTTCGGAAAAGGGGGCCGGGGGAGCGGTCGAGATGCCTAGGCAGACGTGTCTAATGTACAATTCTGCAACCCGGGTCCCGGGACGACCCAGCGAGCGGGGACGCAGATGAGCGGCCGGGTGTTGGGGACGAAAATCCGGAGGCTGCTGGCTCTGACCGTGGCGGGCGCAGCGGTCCTGGCGTCTGGGGAAGCGCGAACGCAAGCCTCTCAACCGAAGCCCGACAAGGCGCATCCGCTTTGGGAAATGGATCTGCATAGGTTCGGCTACGAGCAAGTTCGCCAGTCAAACAGCTACCGCCCGAGATTTTACGCGCTCGACTTCACTGCAAACGATCGGCTGGCTTGGGCCTGGCTAACGTACGACGGCCCTCCGACAGCCGCTCAGAAAAAGTATGCGGGTTTTCCCCAGCCCGAGCCGGCGCACCTGCACGTTCTAATACTCGACGCAAGGACCGGCCGGAAGCTGGCTCTCCATGCGTGGCCAACTCAGTCACTTCCTGTTTGTTTCTTTGGCATCGGCGGAGGGAAGTTTCTCACATGCGCGGGAGGAAAGCTCGGCTTGTTCTCGCCTAGCCTCGCGGTGCTCCGAGAGCAAGATCTGCCGACCCCAGATTCTCTCACGTCGTTGCACATCGGAATCTCACCGACCAGACAGACGCTCCTCATTTCTTACAGTCAGCGAGGGCTCGATCGGGTTGAACTGGTCGACACAAACACCCTCGCCGTCACCGCGTCGTGGACGGAGGGAGGGTCCCTAACGTTTTACGGTGTCGCTGACCGCTGGTTAGTCGAGACTTGGGGGGTACCGCCCCAGCCCTGCATTCGTCCCATCGGCGGGGCCTGCAAACCCCATCGGCCCCTCGGCTTGGACACCGAGATGCTCGGTCCCATGCGTCTAGTGACAAACGTCGCCAACGACAACACCCTGGTGCTCGAAGCAGGGAGAAAGATGGTCATTACCACGCCCGAGGGTACGCCCCTCCTCGATGTCAGCCTCCCAAAGAACCGGTCTTTCGGCGAGCTTGTCGCGTCGAGCCGCGGCGACAGGTTCGCCGTTATGGAGAACAGACGAAGAGGCTTGACCATTGAGGCCCTGGACATGTACGCATTCGGGTCAAACGATCGAGTGGTCGTGTACAGCATTCCGTGCCTCCGTGCAATCTACACCGTAAAAGTCAAAGGCACATCGCCGTGGACGCCCTGGGTAATTCACGAGAACCGGACGGCCCTATCACCGGACGGGACTCTTCTTGCAATCGAGTCTGACAGCGCTCTGAAAGTCTATGCGCTTCCGCCGGCCAACACCTTCCGCCATTGACCCCGGACGCGCCACGCCCCCCGCAGCCTGGCCCCTCCCAGACATGGTTCCCACGACGGGCAGCGGCGAAGACTCAGGATGAAATAGGCGCGACGTGGCTTTCCGGGCGTGCGGGACGGTCTGGCACACGGCAAGGGCGCGTCCGGAAACGCGTGGGAGCGGGTTACCGGCCCGCGACGGCGGCTGATTAACGATGTATGTGAAGACGAAAGAAATCGCAGGACACAAGTTTTTCTACCTGTGCGTAGCCGAAAGCGGCGGGAGCGGCGGACGCGGATGGAAATCCGTTGAATATTCGGTTTGCCTGGGCGACACGCTCGATCTGAGCTCGGTGCGGTGGACGGACATTCTGCGCGGGTCGCCGGATTTCCGCACGGTTTCGCTGGCGGATTTGCTCGTGGCGCTAGAGCAATACGTTTCCGAGCATGGCCTGCAACCTGAGATTCTGGAGGGGTTGCGCGAAGCCGCGCGCGGAGCGCGGCAGCGGAAAACTCGACGGAACGCGCAGAGCGACCGTCGCGGGCAGGAAGACTTGCGAACCAGAGCGCTGCGCCTGCTAGAGATCGAGCCGGGATCTTCGAATGATGAAATCGAATCGGCGTTTCGAAAGGCCGCGCGGAAGCATCATCCGGATGTTGGCGGCGATCCAGAGAGATTTCGGGCGATTGTGGATGCGCGGAATTTGCTGCTCGGGCGCGCGGAGACGAGTTTGCGGGACATTTTGTAGATGGAGCGCGGCCGGCCTTGCATGCAAAAGCAGATCCTTCGCTCAGAATGACGGTTCTTCTTTGGGCTCGAGCGACGTGACACCGCGTGGGGAGGGTCAGTAGCCGAAATCGGCGGGGATTGTCGGGGCGTGCTCTTTGACTTCGAGAGCGTGCCGGCGCTCGTCGCCTAGCTTCCTCATATATTCCGCGCGATCTTTCACACTCAGAACATATTCGCCGAGCCACGTTTCGAAATCCTCGGCGCGGCGGCTGCGGTCGTGATATTCGGTGAAAAATTTGTGATCGCGGCCGTAATAGCCCTGCACGGGCGAAGGATGCGCGCCCCAGGGATCGTGAACCACCGCTTCGACCAGAATCTCGGGAATCAGCGTGCGATTCGGATCGGACGCGATGACTTCCGGCGCGACGATTTCCTCGGCGACGACGATCACTTTTTTCGCGGCGCGCGCGCCGTCTATCGCGACACCGAGTCCGCCCCAAACGTGCGCGTTGCCATGGTCGTCCGCTCGCTGAACGTGGAGGATGGCGACGTCGGGTGCGAGCGCGCGAACGGCAACGAGCGTTTCTTCGCTGACCGGCGAGCGAAATTCGACGAGATTCGGATTCCGCGCGAGAACGTCGCTGCCGAGCGTGGAACGCGTGGGAAGAAATGGAACGCCGAGCGCGGCGGCGTGGAGAGCCAGGGCGAGGGTGAAATTCGTGTAGTCGGTGAATTCGACCGGGCGAGGAGTTCCCTGTTCCATGGCGCGGCGGAGATTGTAGGCCACGCCGGCGGAAACGTTGCCGACCCAGGCGGCCTGGACGCGAACGACCGCGCCCGCTCCAATGAGCTGATCGAAAAGAACGTCGGAAATCGGGCCGATGAGCGTGAGATCGCGCCGATTCTGGCGAATGATCTCGTGCCCGGCGGAAAACGGGATCATCTGTTCCATCGCCGCGCCCATCAGAATGGACGCGCCGGAGGGAACGTGAAGCGCGACGGCCTCGGACAGCGAGATGAGTTTCGAAGAGTGAGTCATTTTTGTGTTCTGGTGCTTCGTTCCCTTGGCAAGCATAAATTGCTTTCCAGCCCTCGCCGGACGGGAACCTAATTTACAATGCGCGGGGCCCGGGCGCGATGCGAGAACGGGGAAAAATCGGGAAACATGTAACGGCAAAGTGTGCGGCACGCCACCGCGCGCGATGACGAAAAGCGGTTAGACTGAAAAGAACGGTGCGCGGTGGATGATTTTGCGTTTTCGCCGGTTGGGAGCATGCGATGAATCCTTACGAGCAAATGAGCCGGGACGAACTGCTGAAGGCGCTCGAAATGTTTGCCAAGAACTGGCTCGCGCACGACGGTTGCTGGTTCCTGGCCGCGGAAGAGCGGCTGGGAATGGAAACGGCGATGGAGCTGGACGCGCGGGCGTGGGAGCGGTTTGCCGAAGCGGAAGCGCGGAGAATCATGGCGACGTTCGGAGTCGCGGCGGGCGGAGGGCTCGTGGCGCTCGAAAAGGCGCTGGGGTTGAGGATGTACAGCCTGGTGAACGCGCAACACATGGAATGGGCGCAGGAAGGCCGCCAATTGCGATTTTTCATGGACGTGTGCCGCGTGCAGGAAACGCGCAGACGGAAGGGATTGGCCGATTTTCCGTGCCGGGACGTCGGAGTGGTGGAATTTTCGACGTTTGCCAAAACGATCGATCCGCGGATTCGCACGCGATGCATTCATTGCCCACCGGAAGCGCCGGAGGGCGCGTATTGCGCGTGGGAATTCACGATGGAAGATGGCGGAGAAACGAAACAGAAGCAGGCGTGAACGCGGCGGGAGGATCAGCTCTGCGGAAGCGCATGCGCCGCACCAATTGAAGAGCCTGTGTGGCAACCAGGTCTTACGGAAGGGCACGGCCTTCCCGGCCCGCCGAAGCCTCCGCGTAGGCGGGAGCCGTGCCGCAAGCGCCTGCATATAAATGCGGCTTTCGCGTTGTTTGCGTCCCGACGCCCTTTGTCGGGAAGCCGCTGAGGGCAGCGCTAGCAAGTCCTCACACAAACTCCGAATCCGGCGCCACCACTGCCCGAGCCGCAACGCTAATGGCCGGACCAGACGGGCGCGCGTTTTTCGAGGAAGGCGCGAATGCCTTCGGCGGCGTCGTGCGTGCGCGCGAGATGCTCGAGATAAAAGGCTTCGACGTCGTCGAGTTCGCGCTCGAAATCGAGGCCGATGCGATGGCGGAGTTCGTTTCGCGCGAGTTTGCGAACGACGGGGCTGAGCGCCGAGAGTTCATCAACCAGCGAACGAGCGCCCTGATCGAGGCCCTCCTCGGGAACGAGCCGGGTGACGAGACCCAAATCGTCGGCTTCCGCGGCGGGAACGTTGCGGCCGGTGAGAATCATGTCCCACGCGGCGCGCGGCCCGACGAGCCGGGGAAGCAAAACCATGGCGACCGGCGGCACGGCGCCCAGCTTGATTTCCGGCTGGCCGAAAACCGCCGATTCCGCTGCAACGACGAAATCGCAGAAGATGGCGAGTTCGCAGCCTCCGCCAAGGCACCAACCGTGGACCGCGGCGATGGTGAGGCAATCGGAGCGCCAGAGGCGGCGGAAAACGGTGTGAAACGCGTCGAGCATTTCAGCGACGCGATCGGGCGCGTGATCGCCGACGTCGGCGCCGGCGGAAAAACCTTTCGGGCCCGCGCCATGGAAAACTAGAACGTCGTGATGGGCGGCGGCCGAGCCGATGGCTTCGGCGAGTTCGCGCATCATCACGATATTGAGGATGTTGAGCGGAGGGCGATTGAGCTGAATCCAGGCCGCGTTTTTTTCGCTGCGAATTTCGATGGTGCGATCGCTCATGGCTGCCTCGTCCAGAAACCATTGGGATCGAATTCACGAATGACGGCAAGTTCGGCCGCCCTCGGCGCGGGCGTTTCGGAGACGTCCGCGGCAACGCGAAGATTCCAGCCGGTGTTGCGCAAAACTTCCTCGACTGTGACGCCCGGATGGACTGACGCGAGATAGGCCTCGCCGGAATCGTCGAAACGGAGCACGGCCAGCGTGGTGAGAATGGCGGAGGGTCCCGAGCCCGCGCGCAGGCCGACTCGTTTGCGCCAATCCGCGCCATCGCCGTAGCCCGGCGAAGTGACGTAGCGGACGCGCTCGACCAGGCGATGCGGCTGATGCGCCATCAGCGCGACGGTGCGGCGCGCGAGACACGCGATATCGCCCGCGCCACCGGAACCCGGAAGACGCACGGCGCGCTCATCGCGGCTGCCCCAGGTGGAATTCAGATTGCCATGGCGATCCACCTCGGCCGCGCCGAGAAAACCGACGGCAACGCGGCCTTGCTGAAGCAGGCTCATTACGTCGGCCATCTGGCCGCAGAACGTCGCTCCGCGCTGATTCGGCGGATCGGCCATGGTGAAAAGCGTTTCGGGAGCCGGATCTTCGCGAATGACTCCATTTTCGTAGAGGCCGACGGCGCGCGGGGCGTGGACGCGCTTGGCGACGAGAAACGCGAGCAGCGGCAGGCGCATGCCGACGAAAACCCATTCGCCATCGCCGATTTCGCGCGCGGCGGCGGCGACCATGAGTTCGCCGAGCGAATAGTCGCGGGCGGAGGGAGTTTCGCGCGAATGGGCCGGGACGGTCACCGGCCGCGGAATTCCGGTTTGCGCTTTTGCAGGTAGGCGGCCATGCCTTCCTTCGCGTCTTCGCTGGTGAAAAGAAGCTGCTGGAGTTCGCGTTCCAGGCCGAGCGCTTCCTTGAATCCCATTTCGCAGCCGGCGATGCAGGAACGCTTGATCCGGCCCACGGCGCCGGCGGCTTTGTTGGGCGGGCAGAAGCGCCGGGCGTAAGCGAGAACGTCTTCCCAGAACGTATCGGAATCGAAGACGTGGTGAATCAGGCCGAGATCCACGGCCTGCTCGAAATCGAACGTGGCGCCCGCGGCCATCATCTCGAACGCGCGAGCGCGGCCGACCAGGCGGCTCAAGCGCTGCGTGCCGCCGGTGCCGGGAAGAACTCCCAGATTCACTTCGGGCAAGCCGATTTTGCCGGCGTTCTTGCGGCCGAGGCGGATATCGCAGGCGAGCGCGATTTCCAGGCCGCCGCCCACGGCGTGGCCGTTGAGCGCGGCGATGACAAGCTTGGGCGTTTCCTCCAGGCGATTCAGCGTTTCGTTGGCGTGGAGGCAGAAATAGTATTTAAAGTCGGGATCGGACTCGGAAAGCATCTGGATATTCGCGCCGGCGGAAAAGAATTTTTCGCCCGCGCCGCGCAAGACGAGGACGTGGACGGCGGAATCCATGCGCGCGCGCAGGATCGCTTCGTCGAGCTGGCGCATCATCGCGTAGGTGTAGGTGTTGGCGGGCGGATCGTCCATTTCGAGGATGGCGATTCCCTGCTCCACGCGATAGCGGAGCAGTTGCCGCGGGTTGGGATCGGATGGTTGCGTTGCGGCCATCGGGCCTCCGTTTTCAGGGCGTTTGCCGGCGTTTGCCGGATTTCGCGTGCGTCCGAGGAGGCATTCTGGTACCCGAGCGGTGCGGTGTCAACCGCGTTCCCGGGGGCAGTGAGCCACTTTGGCAGTGGCACAGGCACCCATGCCTGTGCGCCACTCCAACATCCACCAGTTCATGGCCTTCCATCACGCGGCCCTGCATCGAGGCTGAACAACGAGCCAAAGTGGCTTACTACCCAGCAGGGATGCCGGAGCTCGCTGCGATGCTGATAGAATCGCGGCACGAAGGAGCGAGAATGGGCCGAAGCTACGACGTGGTGGTGATTGGAGCGGGGGTATTCGGGGCGTGGACGGCGCTGCGCCTCGAAGAGCGCGGAGCCCGCGTTCTGCTGGTGGACGCGTACGGACCGGCGAGCAGCCGATCGAGTTCGGGCGGCGAGACGCGCATCATTCGCGCGGGATACGGAGCGGATGAAATTTATACGCGATGGGCGATGGAATCGCTTGCGGCGTGGCAGGAATTTTTCCGCCAAACGAATCAGCCGCTATTTTTTCCCGCGGGCGTGCTGTGGATCGCGCGCGCGGACCATCCCCGCGCGAAAACGACCCTCGAAACGCTGAAGCGCGCGGGCGTGGCGCACGAATGGCTGACGCGAAGCCAGATTCAGCAGCGCTGGCCGCAGATGCGGCTGGAATCCGATGAAGACGGGATTTTCGAGCCGCAAAGCGGAGGGATTGCGGCGCGGAGGGCCGTGCAGGCGGTGGTCGCCGAATTCGAGCGCCGCGGAGGGACGTACCGGCAAGCGCGCGTGGAACCGCCGAACGAAGACGCAATCTGGCTGGACGAAATCGCGCTCGGCGACGGCGCGCGGGTCAGCGCGGAACAGTACGTTTTCGCGTGCGGTGCGTGGATGGGGAAACTGTTTCCGCGGGCAATTGGCGCACGGATATTCGCGACGCGGCAGGAAGCCTTTTTCTTTGGCGCGCCGGCGGGAGACGCGAGATTTTCCATGCCGCTTTTGCCCATCTGGTATCGGCTCGACGATGAATTTTACGGATTTCCGGATATCGAAGGGCGCGGCGTGAAAATCGCTTCGGATCGGCATGGGCCGGCACACGACCCGGACGGCGCGGAACGGATGGCGACGCTCGAAGCGCTGGGCGCAGCGCGAGCGGCGCTGGCTCGCATTCTGCCGGATTTGGCGCACGCACCGATGGTTGAATCGCGCGTTTGTCAGTATGAAAATACGCCGAGCGGCGATTTCCTGATCGATCGGCACCCGTCGCTTCGAAACGTGTGGATGGTCGGCGGAGGGTCGGGCCACGGATTCAAACACGGGCCGGCGATGGGACGATACGTGACGCGGCTGGTGATGGAAAGCGCGGAGCCGGAGCCACGGTTCGGGCTCGCGGCGCTCGGCGAAATGTCCCAGCGCAAGATTCGCTGACGGCCGCGGACGCGTCCGCGCAGCCGACGAAGCGAAAAACTATTCGATGATGTCGAGCGCGGGGATCAGTTCGTCTTCCAGGCGGAAATGCTTGATCGTAGGGTCGTCCGACGATTCGAAGCCGGACCAGGGGCCGAAGAAACGCACTCTGCCTTCGTGAAGGAAAATCACGCGGTCGGCCAGCTTGCGTGCGAGGTGCGTATCGTGCGTGACGACGATCGACGTGGAGTGGAAAAGTTGCTTGAGTTTCAAAATCAGATCGCCGATGTGACCGGCCATGATGGGATCCACCATCGTGGTCGGCTCGTCGTAGAGGATCGCTTCGGGGTCCTGGGCGAGGGCGCGGGCGATGGCCACCGAACGCTTCATCCCGGTGCTCAGCTCGGAGGGGAGCTTATCGGCGACGTCGGCGACTTCGAGCATTTCGAGCAGGGCCTGGACGCGAATCGGGATGGCATCGCGAACCGGCTCGCGGCTTTCGAGCGGAAAGGCGACGTTTTCGCGCACGGTGAGCGAATCGAACAGCGCGCCGGACTGGAAAACCATGGTGACGCGCTGGCGAATGGCGGAAAACTCCTCTTCGCTCCAATCGGTGACGTCCTTACCGGCGACGATCACGCGGCCGGAATCGGGCGAGAGGAAACCGAGGATGTGCTTGAGCGTGACGGATTTTCCCACGCCGCTGCGGCCCAGAATCACCGCCGTTTCGCCGGGATCGACGTAGAAGCTGACGCGGTCGAGGACCACGTGGTCATCGAACGACCTGGTGACGTCGCGGAACTCGAAATAGTGCTCGCTCAAGAGCGACCGCCGGAGACGGCTTTCTGGTAGTCGGCCATCGTGTTGATATTCTCGAACAGGAGTGGCTCGCCCGCAATGCGGTTCCACTCTTCAGGTGAGATTTCGAGCAGCCGGCAGCCCGGCGGATGGGCCAGGGCGTCGGTGACTTTGCGGACGCCCGCAGCGAGCGCTGAGCGAAGGACGGGAAGCGCCCGGCGATGGTAAACAGCGGAAAGCGGCTCGAGGCCACGATCGCTGCGCGGAACGATGACATCGGCGGAATCGGATGCAACCGCGCGGCTCGCGAGCGCCCGGAGCCATTGCGGCGTCAAATAGGGCAAATCCACGGCGACGATCAGATTCCAATCGCTCGCGGAATGAGCGAGCGTGGTGACCATGCCGCCCAGAGGGCCGAGGCCGGGCACGTCGTCCGGCAAAACGGGCGCACCGAATCTTTCATAGAGCGCGGCCTGCCCGAGGATCGTGGGGCTGAAACCGGCTTCGCGGAGCACGCGAATCTGCCGAGCGACAAGCGGCTCGCCCGCGAATTCGAGAAGCGCTTTGTTCGAGCCCATGCGGGAACTCAGACCACCGGCGAGCACGAAGGCGGAGGTGAGGGGCGGTCGCGGGCGCGGCTCGGAAGACATGGGAGAGATTGTAAACCGAGGGCAGTGGTTGCGACGAATCGGGAAAGCCTGCGGATGGAAAGGCGTATTTTCATAGAAAGAACAGCCGTCAAAAATCAGTGCATCGTTAACATATATAACGAGTTGTACAAGGATTGAGTGGGAGTTACTCACTTTTTTAACTTGACAGTAACCGGCCAAATGGTGTATTAGCAGTCTTTCGGGAGGAGTGCTAAGAACTGGCTCTTCCCTGATTCCCAAAACTAAAGAACCGGGAGGAAGTGCTATGGCTGGTGTGCAAGTGACTCCCTTGCACGACCGTGTGCTCGTCAAGCGGATCGAGGAAAAAGAGACCGTGCGGGGCGGCATCATCATCCCCGATACGGCCAAGGAAAAACCGCAAGAGGGCGAAGTGATCGCGGTCGGCGCGGGCAAAATGACCGACAAGGGCAACCGGATTCCGCTGGACGTCGCGGCGGGCGACCGGGTGCTGTTCGGAAAGTACAGCGGAAGCGAAATCAAGATCGAAGACGAGGAATATCTGATCCTCCGCGAGGAAGAGATTCTCGCGAAGATCGGCGGCGCCGCGAAGGCGGCCACGAAGTAACCCGGCAAAGACCGGAAATTTTTCCGATTCGGAGGAAGCAGTCTTATGGCAGCCAAGCAGATCGTGACGGGTGAGGATTCGCGTCAATCGGTGCTGCGGGGCGTCAACGCCTTGGCCGACGCGGTGAAGATTACGCTGGGGCCGAAGGGACGCAACGCGGTGATCGAAAAGAAGTTCGGGCCGCCGGTCATCACGAAAGACGGCGTGACGGTGGCGAAAGAGATCGAGTTGAAGGACCCACTGGAGAACATGGGCGCGCAGATGGTGCGCGAAGTCGCTTCCAAGACCAGCGACGTGGCCGGCGACGGCACGACGACGGCGACGGTGCTGGCGCAGGCGATTTTCCGGGAAGGCGTGAAGACGGTGGCGGCCGGTGCGAGCCCGATGGCGCTCAAGCGCGGGATCGAACAGGCCGTCGAAGCGTGCGTCGCGGAAATCAAGCGGCTTTCGAGCAAGGTGGAAGGCGACGCTATCGCGCAGGTCGGCACGATTTCGGCGAATAACGACAAGCAGATCGGCTCGATCATCGCCGAGGCGATGAAGAAGGTGGGCAAGGACGGCGTCATCACCGTCGAGGAATCGAAGACGATGGAGACGACGCTGGAAGTGGTCGAAGGCATGCAGTTCGACCGCGGCTACCTTTCGCCCTACTTCGTGACCGATCCCGACCGGATGGAATGCGCGCTGGAAGACGCGCGGATTCTGATCCACGAGAAGAAAATCAGCTCGATGAAAGACCTGCTGCCCGTGCTGGAGCAGATCGCCAAGATGGGCAAGCCGCTCATCATCGTGGCCGAGGACGTCGAGGGCGAAGCACTGGCGACGCTGGTGCTGAACAAGCTGCGCGGCACGCTCCAGTGCTGCGCGGTGAAGGCCCCCGGCTTCGGCGACCGCCGCAAGGCGATGCTGGAAGATATCGCCACGCTGACCGGCGGAAAGGCGATCACCGAGGACCTGGGCATCAAGCTGGAAAACGTGAAGATCGAGGACCTGGGCCGCGCCAAGAAGGTGGTGGTGGACAAGGACAACACGACCATCGTCGAAGGCGGTGGCAAGGCTTCGGAAATCGAAGGGCGCGTGAAGCAGATCCGGCGCCAGATCGAGGAAACCACCTCCGATTACGACCGCGAGAAGTTGCAGGAACGCCTGGCCAAGCTGGTGGGCGGCGTGGCCGTGATCAAGGTGGGCGCGGCGACCGAAACCGAGCTGAAGGAAAAGAAAGCTCGCGTCGAGGACGCCATGCACGCGACGCGCGCGGCCGTGGAGGAAGGCATCGTTCCCGGCGGCGGCGTGGCCCTCTTGCGCTGCATCGCCGTGCTCGAAAAACTGAAACTGACCGGCGACGAAGGCATCGGCGTCAACATCGTGAAGCGCGCGCTCGAAGAGCCGGCGCGGCAGATCTCGCACAACGCCGGACACGAGGGCGCGGTGATCGTGGGCCGCGTTCGCGAAAACGCCAAGGAGCCGAATTTCGGCTTCGACGCCGAAAAGGGCGAGTTCTGCGACCTGGTGAAAGCCGGCGTAATCGATCCGGCGAAAGTCACCCGGCTCGCGATCCAGAACGCCGCCTCCATTTCGGCGCTCATGCTGACCACCGAAGCGCTGGTGGCGGAAGTCCGCGAAGACGACAAGAAAGCCGCGGCGGCCGCACCGGGTCCCGGCGGAATGTACTAAACCTCGCGGCGGTATCGCGAGACAAATTGACGTGGTCGCAGGGGCGGGTTTCAAACCCGCCCCTTCGATTTTGGGGGTGGTTTCGCCCCTCGAATTTAGGGCCGTTTCCGAACGCACAAATCACGCCGATGCCGCGCCCACGCGTAGGGGCACGTTGCAACGTGCCCCTACCAACAACCGATAGCCGACTGCGAGCCAATTCGATTTGCCGTAGGGGCAAGTTCCAAACCCGCCCCTACAATTTTCCGAAGGTTTTTCGCAGGAATTTAACGGGAAGGACGCGCCGGCCTGCCCCAAGCGCGCTTCTGCGCTATCATCGGTAGAGGCGCAACGGCCAAACGATTTTAGCCATGAACGAACGCAACCGACATTTCGTTCCCGTCGAGGAAGCCGCCGAGGAAATACGGGGCGGACGGATGGTGGTCCTGGTGGACGACGAAGACCGCGAGAACGAAGGCGACCTGGCGCTGGCGGCGGAAAAAATCACCCCCGAAGCGGTGAATTTCATGGCGAAATATGGCCGCGGTCTGATCTGCCTGGCGCTGAGCGAAGAGCGCTGCGACGAACTGAGCCTGACGCCGATGTCGCCGCGGAACACGGCGGCGCTTGGCACGGCGTTTTGCGAATCGGTGGACGCGCGGCGCGGCGTGACGACCGGAATCAGCGCGGCCGACCGCGCGACGACGATTCTGACGGCGATCGATCCGGCGACGCGGCCGGAAGATTTGGCGCGGCCGGGACACGTTTTTCCGCTGCGGGCGCGGCGTGGCGGCGTGCTGGTGCGCGCGGGGCAGACGGAAGCTTCGGTGGATCTGGCGAGGATCGCGGGGCTCGCGCCGGCGGCCGTGATCTGCGAAATCATGAATGACGACGGCACGATGGCCCGCCTGCCGCAACTGGCGGAATTTTGCGAGCGGTACGGCGTGAAGCTGGTCACCGTGGCCGACGTGATCCGCTACCGCATGCAGCACGAGCGGTTCGTGCACCGCATGGCGGAAACGATGCTGCCGACGCGCTACGGCGAATTCCGGATGATCGCCTACAAGAGCGCGATCGATCGCGAGCTGCACGTGGCTCTGGTGAAGGGATCGCTCGAGGACGGCCCGCCGCCGCTGGTCCGCGTGCATTCGCATTGCCTGACGGGAGACGTTTTTTCCTCCACCGCGTGCGATTGCCGGGAAATCATCGAGCGGTCGCTCGAAGCGATCGCGACGGAAGGGCGCGGCGCGTTTTTGTACCTGCATCACACCGGACGCGGATTCCAGGTGGAATCGAATCCGTTCCAGCCGAACGAACTGCCGTCCATCGCGTACCACCGGCGCGGGCAGCTCGATAGCGATTTGAGCCGGCAGCGGCTGGTGCAGCGGGAAAGCGGCATCGGCGCGCAGATTCTGATCGATCTTGGCTTGCGCGTGGTGAGGGTGCTGACGAACCATCCGCGCAAAGTGGTCGCGCTCGAAGCCTACGGTTTGCGGATCGCGGAACAGAAAAGCATTACGGCGAAACCTCCGAAGACCACGCACCAAATCCTCTGAAAATTCCCGAATTTTACAGCGTGGAATTTCTACCTCTTGCGCGGAGCGTCCTACGTCTCGCCATTCGTCGCCCTCGGGCGCAGCAGCTCCGGAGCCCAAATCCCCGCGCCCTGACCACTAACTCCTGAATTTTCAATTCGCTGCCACTGTCGGTCTCTGCGCCGGACGCAAAACTTGCGCTTATTTGGGCCTAAAATGCAAGCCTCTCGACGCCTTCCAGCGAGCGGCGCTGCTCTACCGGCATCGCGTGCAAATAAATCTCGTGCGTGATCGCGGGTGCGGGGTAGACGCGCACAATGCGCTGGTGGGATGACGCTTTGCCCCTATGTAACTAATAGCCGCCGACCGAGCGAAATTGCTCAAAGAAAAAGTACTCGCGAAAAGTTGAAGTTTCCTCGAACGAGGAAGCTGACGATTGGAATTTTCAGGTAGCCAGACGTACCCCGCCAGCCATGCGCCGACTACGCGGCGCATGACGAGGACCGGTTTGGGCGAAAGCGACCCTTTTCATAACGGGTGCTCTCGCCCAAACCGGGGGTTCGTGGTCGCGGTCACTTTTCGAGCTTCGCCGTTGGCATGATCTTCGGCTACCTCGGCTTGTATCAGACGCTGGGGTGAAAACTAAGACCACCCAATGGAGTGAAAGCAGTGGGCGTTCTAGTTTTCACCCCTTGCGCTGTCCCCTTCCCTTGATTTTCGCGTCGAATGCCGCCATCGCCAAGCCCATCCTGGCGGGGGTCGCGCTGCTGATGACACACATGCGATGAGGGGATATCATTGAGCGGCGACGGATGGAGGAGTCCGATGAGAGCGTACCTTCTGGCCGCGCTCCTTCTGGTACCCATGGCAGCGTGGGCCCAGCAGGTGGCAAAGCCATCTCCCGCACCAACCCCGAATCTCCAGGGCGCGTCAGTCACACCGGCTAAGCCAGCGTCCGAGATCCTGGATGAGAACCGCGGCTCCGTAGCGGTGATTGTCGCAGCGGGAAACACCTCCCTGCGGCTGGGAACCGGCTTCTTTGTGGGTTCTACGGGCCTATTGGTGACCAACTACCATGTGGTCGAAGGGACGGATTTGGTCGGCGTGGAAATCCCGGGGAGCAAAGGCGTGGTTTGGGCTAAGAAAGCGACGGGGTTTGACATGCACAATGATCTGGTGGTTTTGCAGGTCGGGACTAGCGGAAAAAAGTCGGTCAGGTTAGGAGATTCCGACCGAGCCCAGATAGGCGAGCAGATTGTTGTGATTGGCAACCCCGAAGGCCTGGAACAGACAGTTTCAAACGGACTGCTGAGCGGGATCCGGGAGGTGGACGGCCGAAAGCTGTTCCAGATTTCAGCGCCCATTTCGGAGGGGAGCAGCGGAAGTCCTGTTTTCAACACGAGCGGTGAGGTGATCGGCGTCGTCGTATCGACCCTCGAATCCGGCCAAAACCTCAACTTCGCCGTCCCGATCAATTACGCCAAGCCCTTGCTTAGCCAGTCCACGGAAGAGCCAATCTCCGCACTGCCATCGCGGGCCTCCGGCAACGGTGAGCAGGGTGAAAGCAGGAGTTCAGGCAGCACGCCAGCCGCCGATGCCGCGCAGGTTGCAGTGGAAGCGATGAGCAAGATTGCGGGCGAGATACGTGCCTGCAAGGGTTACAGCATGATCATCCCCACTAAAGAGAAAAAGCCGCATTACTCGCGTGTCCATTGGGATCCAGCTACCGATGTGCGGTTCGACGTAAAGGCCAGCGATTCCCTCGTGGCTCCGTTTGAAGGAGTCGTCGAATTCTCGGTTTACCACGGGGTGTCGCTGTATTTGCGAACAGAGGGTCAGGCGTCCTCCGCCCCCCGACTTTTTGCCACTTTCTTTCACTACCCGCTATCGCTACCACTACCGGGTAAATGGATCCGTCGTTCGCCTCGACTACCGGACCTACTTCGACACTCAACAGCAGGATTGGCGTTTGCTGCAGGGCAAATCGGATATGTGCTGGGATGAAGTCGCGAATCACTGATCAAACGAGCCTGGTTTCAGAGGCGACTCGTGATCAACAGTAATCCCTCTCTGGATTGGTACACGGGCGTGAGCGCGGCGAAAGGGATGCCCCCACGTTGCCCATTCGCCAGTGTCCATCGGTGCCCTCGGTTCTATCAAAGTCTGTCGTTACTGTCGAAGGACGGCAGCACGGCGATAGTGCCGGTGGAAGACGATGGCCTGTTGAAGAAGTGGAGCGCCTCTGATTTATGGCCTGTGACCGGGGAACAGGCTTCCGCGATTATGGGGTGGGCCAGCGGGCCGCAGCATCTTAGGAATTTCTGCCCAGAAGTTTCATTCGAGCGGTTTGGCCTTTTCGCGGCAGAGCTATGCGCCTACTCTGATGAGACAGACCGAGACAACGCTCACCATTCTCTCGGGAGGCGTGGGGCGGGGCCCGAAGATTGGAGATGGACTTGGGCGCACGTTCTCCCGCTGCATTTTTCCGGGTGCCCGCTTTATTCGCCCCTTGCACACGGAACCGAGTCGCAAGCCTCTATGCCTCGTCCCGCAGAGGAGATCCTCTCCGTAAAGCCAAACTTTCACGGGATTAGCTTGGACGTGAAAGTTCTGCTCAGACGGTTCCGCAAGTGGTTACAGGCTCG
Source organism: Acidobacteriota bacterium (assembly GCA_021818865.1). GTDB lineage: Bacteria > Acidobacteriota > Terriglobia > Acidiferrales > UBA7541 > JAKASX01. The sequence continues at coordinate 29,975 of JAKASX010000011.1, read as the reverse complement.
CCGACATTGGTGAAATTCGAATGCAACGGCAGAAGTCGGAACGAAACCGGCCTCAGCGGTTCTTAGGCATTGAGCGGGACGAAAATCTCAGACCGCGAAGTGATGCTGGTATAGAGCCCATGACAGGGGCAAGCCTCCCAGAGCGGGCGGCGAGAGGAGGGCACATGACGAGGAAACAACGTGCTAGCAACAAAACGATCCTTCAATCGATTGTTGTTATGCTCATCGAGCAGAAGCCGCCCGGGACCATGTTCACCGTTTCAGACCTGTATACGGAGGTGAGAAATATCCTCCAGACCCAAACCTTCCCTGGTAATTCTGACCCCAAAGTGGTCGCCCTCTTTCAAGTACTGAGGGAAGCTGCTAACCGCGGCGATCTTCCCAACGAGCCGAGGTACAAAAACGATGTCCGTTGGGCGATCCGCTATGCCAAGGGGGCGGGACTAATAAAGCACCATGGAACCCCACGGAGCGGTGAGTGGCGGCGTTCGTAAGGAGATCTTCGCCCATGCCGGAAGACACCTGCGGGTTCCTATGCTGTCACAATCGCCACGCCAGCAACAGCGGATGCCTTTCGGAGCAGGCTGTCCGTTGTTGCCAAGGGAAGGCGGGAGCGAATTGCAAGCGCGAGGTATGCGGCGTCGTAGTTCGTGAGGTTGTGGGACCGCGCCAGGGAAGGCAGTTCGAGAATCTCAGTCGCAGTCTCCCTCGCCGCGTCAATGGGAAGAGCTGCGAGACGCGCGAGGAAACCGCCCATCTGGTCTGAAGAAATTCTCTTGCGGCGATGGGCCATCAGAAGGCCGTTGCCAACTTCATAGAACCACAGGAGGGGGACAAGGGCACGCTTTTCGGAGAGGCTCGCAAGGACGGCTAAGCTGTACTCCCGACCGGCTTCGTCTTCAAGGAACCACTGGAGCGTAAGAGAGGCGTCCAGGACAAAATCGCTCAAAGACGGTGGCCCTCGTGGATCAACTCCTTAACCGTGATGCCTTCAAGACGCACGCGGTTCTTTTCGACAAATTCCAGCATTTCGCGGACGGCTTCGCGCTGGGCGCCGTTACTGGGCTTGGCAGGCTGCTCCTTTTCGCGCAAAGCTTGCAGGGCCTCGCCAATGACCTCCGCAGCGGTGCGGAAATGGCCGGATTTCAGTTCCCCTTTTACGATTTCTTCCTGCTCAGGGGTCAAATCGATTTTCATCGCCTTGGCTCCGCTTGCACCATGATACCAGTCTCCCGACCTGCGGGCGCGGAAATTGCGATTCCGGCCTGCACCGGGGTTAATCTTGCGCCTGCCTACCGTCTGCCCGGTTGCGGCAAAAAATGTTAGGTCCAACTTGGGTCCGGATGCTGCCAAATTCAGTCAAAAACCGTATACCATGACGCAGAACACAGCTAGACGAACCAAAGAGATAGGTCTTTTGTGATTGCCTGACGAACGGCGGCCGACGGCGAAATCCATTCGAACAAAACGCGGGCTACGGGCGGCGGGATTTTCGCAGGCGGCGGAAACGGTGCTCGCGGGCGCGAGCGCGAAGAAGCGATTCACTTTCCTCGGGGGAAATCTTCTGAAGGACGCTTTCGCTTTCAAAAGGATGGTCGTCGGCGCTTGCTTCCTCGAGAAACGAACGCCAGAGGGCGTCGGGCTCGGCGGCGGGATCGGCCGCGTCAAGGCCGGCGCGAGAGAGCGCGAGCTGTTTTTCGCGGGCGCGGTTTAGCAGGCGGGGATAAAACGGGGTGAAACGCAAGAGTTCGGGAAGGCCTCGGCGAACGTCGAGCCACAATTCCGGGCCGACGGCGCGAATGAGCGCTTCTTCAGCCATCCATTCATCGAAGCGCCGGGCGGTGAGACCACGCTGGGCGAGCCAGCGATCGAAGGCGGCGCGGCGTTCGATGCGATAGAGGCGGCGGAAGAAGCGCGCGGTGCGGGCGCATGCGGCGGGAGCGGGAGCGTAGCCGTGGCGGCGCGCTTCCGCGAGGATCAACTGGCGCAGCAGGCCCTCCCGATGCATTTCGAGAAACGTATCGGGCTCAAGGCGAAGCTCGTCGAGAACGGATTCGAAGGGAACCATTTCGCGAGCGCCATTTTCGACGGCGTGGAGCGCGCCGGCCGAGCGAACCAGGCGATCCCAGAATTTCGTGTGCTCGAAAGGATGGCGCGGGCCAGCAGGCGCACGGCGCGACGCGAGGAATTCGCGCATGGCGCGGAGCATGGCGACGGCGTCCGCGCGTTTCTGGTCCACGCAGCCTGAGGGAAGCCACGCGCGCAATTTTTCGAGTTCGCGGGCGGGAAGGCCGCGGCGCGCGGCGAGGTCGAGGATGGCCGGGTAAGTGCGCTCGGGATAGAAAAGACCCTTGGCAAGCGATTCGAGCTTGAGCCGCGTTTTTCGTGAAATCACGCGCCGGGACTGGGCGCGTTGGAGCGTCGGGCGGATATTCACCATGGCTTCCGACGTGGGACGGAAACCGGTTTCGGCAGGGCCGTGGAGCAAGGCGACTTCGTCGTCGTCTTCGATCGCGCCCGAGCGGTAGGCCTGGAAAATCTTGCCGACGCCGCGCATGCCAAACGGCGCGAGTTCGGCCGCGCGCAACGCGCCCATGCTGGCGCTGCCGAAAACGGCCACGCCGCGAGACATCGCCCAGAGGATTTCCTTGTGCCAGACGGAGGGAACGTAGTCGAAAAAACCGTCGATGAGGCCGATCGCGCGAGGGCGAGCGAGCGCGGCGCGGTAAACATCACCTTGGGACGCGGGCGGCAAGTAAACGGCGTCGAGTTCGCCGCGGGCGTCGGCGGGCGGGAGCGTGGGACCGGTGAAAATGAAGACGGTCATCGGCGGTGTCCGCGGAGGGATTGCGCGCGCGCGCCGGGAGCGTAGCTGATTGTATCCACAACGCCCTCAAGACCGGGGATGACGACGCGAACGACGGGAATGTCCCACGGTGGGAGGGAAAGATCGAAGGCGATGACGCTTTCGACGCCGACGGCGCGGAGGCGTTCGAGTTCCCAAAGGAGATCCTGGCGAAGTGTGAGCGAGAGGCGATCGGGAGTCTGGCGGAAACGGCGGCGAGCGGGCTGGCTTTGCCAGGCCAGCTGGCGGGAACGAATCTGCTCGGAATCGTGAGCGCGTTCGTAATCCTCGCGGTAGACGTTGTCGCGCGAACCGGAGATGTAGGTGACGCGGGATTGCGCCGCTTCGGTGAGCGCGCGGGAAAACGCGACGCCGCGCGCCGGATGGCAGCCGGAACCGCGCGCGGCGTAGAAGAAATGCAAGGGATCGGGCGAGCGCTCGGCAATTATGCAATGGAAGACGGCGATGCCGACGTCGGACGTCGCGTCCCAGGCAACGACGTCTATGCCGGCCCGGGCGTAGCGGTCGAGCAAGTCGCGGCAGGCGGGATCGTCCACCGTGGAGAGATCCACGCGGCGCGAGCGGCGCCAGGATTCGGGATGCTGTTCCCAGAGGGCGAGAGCGTCGCGCTCGACGACTTCGCAGATGGCGTGGCTTGCGGCCTCGAGCACATGATTGCCGGATGCGAGACCATTCGAAGTGCTTTGAAAGCAGCCCGAGCCCGGCGGAGAGGGCAAGGTGAAATTGAGCGTCACCATTTCGTACGGCGCCCAGGCCGGTTCTCGCTGGAGCAGATCGTAGCCTTCGACCCAGAGAATCGGCAGATGCGAGTGGAAGACCGTGGACTTCACGAGCGGGAGGCGATCGACCTCGGCGAGACGGTGCGTCGAGCGCAGATCGGCGAGGCTGCCGAACAGGAGCGGGAGGGCGATGCGCTCGGCGTGGAAGGATTCGAGCGATTCCATGATGGCGCCGGCGCGCGCCTGGTCGAGATCGAGGCCCTTGCCCTGGGAAACGGCGAGGGCGCGCGACACCGGCCGGCAGGCGACGGCGGTGGGAATGCCGATGCGATCCAGACCGGTGATATTGGCGACGCGCGTGACGCCCATCTGCGGCGCGAGAGGACGCAGGCGAGCGAGGGTTTCGGCGGGAGAACGAAGGCGATGTGTGCCGCGGAAAAAACGTTTGCGGCCGGGATCGGCGGCGGGATCGAGCGCCCAAGCAAGCGCCTGCCATCCTGGCCAACCGCTCGCCGCCCGCCGAGGATGCGGGCGCCGGGTCACGACAACCCTATGCGATGAAGGATGGAGAGGTAGCGGGGATTGGAAAGGTGTTTCCGCAGAATCGGCGAACTGTTGAACATCACGTTGATGTAAAACATGTGACTGTCGTGCATCTGGCAGGCCTTCTCGAGCCACTCGAAACCGTTTTCTTCGTCGCCGAGCGAGAGGTAAAGCCGGGCGAGATCGAAAGGCGAATGCCGGTCTACCTCCTCGGGCGCCGTGATTTCCTGCAGAATCTTTCGCGCGATCTCCGTACGGCCGGCCGCGGCGTAGACCGAGGCAAGTTGCGGCCTGCTCCATATGCTGCCCTCGTAAAGCGCAAGTCCTTTTTCCACTTCCCCACGGTCGGTGTAGAGCTTGGCCAAATTCATCTTGGCCGTAAGGAAGTTCGGCTCTATTTCGAGCGCCTGGCGCAGCTTTTGCTCGGCGGCTTCAGTGGGCCCTTCGCTATGCAGAATTTCCCAACCCAGTTGAGTGAGGTAGCCGGGATCGAGCGGGCTGAGCTCAACGGCGCGTTCGGCGTGCGGGCGGGCTTCGTCGAAGCGGCCCTGCGAGCTGAGCAGCCAGCCGAGCAGCATGTGGGCGTCGGCGAGGTTCGGATTGAGCTCGAGGGCGCGATCGAGGGCCGCTTCGGCCGTGCGCCAGTCCCAGTCGAATCCCAGCGCGACGACGGCTTTGCCGACGTGCGCTTCCGGGAGGTTGAGATTGAGTTCGAGAGCGCGCTGCGCCGCGGCGCGTGCCTTGGCGCCTTCGGAAGCGATTTCCGCGGCCGGGAGGAAACCGAGGAGCGAGGCCCTGCCGTAACAGGTGGCCAGACCTGCCTGGCTGGGCGCGTAATTGGGATCGGCGGCAATGGCCTTTCCGAAATATTCGATGGCCTGGCGGACGGCGCCGGGAGTCCATTTGTTCATGAAATACGCGCCGCGCAGATGAAATTCGTAGGCGACCATGTTCTGCGGCTGCTCGGGGATGGTGCTGGCGGAGCCGGTGACGCCGGAAAAACGGCCGCGGATGGCGACGGCGATGTTGCGGGAAACGTCGGTCTGAATCTGGAAAATGTCCTTTAGGTCGTGATCGTAGGTTTCGGCCCAGACCTGGCTGTTGGTTTCGACCTCGACCAGGCCGGCGATGACGCGGACGCGCGAGCCGAAATGCTGAACGCTGCCTTCGACGAGGAAGGCGACTCCGAGTTCCTGGCCGATTTCCTGGAGGTTTTTTTCGGAACCCTTGAAGCGCATGGCGGAGCCGCGGGAAATGACCTTGAGGCCGGCGATTTTGGAGATGCGCGCGTTGATTTCGTCGGTCATGCCCTCGACGAAATAATCAAATTCCTCGTCGCGGCTGCGATTGACGAACGGAAGCACGGCGATGGCCGGGGCGGAGGAGCCGCTGCGCGGGGCGACCGAGACGCGAATGCCGCTGCGATATTCGCGCAGCTCGCGGATGACTTCCGCGGCGGAAGCGAAACGATCGGCCGGCTCGCGTGCGAGCATCCGCATGACGAGCTGTTCGACCCATTCCGGACAGCCTTCCAGGAATTCGGAAAGCGGCGGAGGGTCCTCGCGCAGGATGGCGGTTGCCGTGGCAACGTAGGTTTTGCGCAGCAGCGGATGCCTGCCGGCGAGCATTTCGTAGAGGATCAGGCCGAGGGAGAAGACGTCGCTGCGTTCGTCGGCCGGCTCGCCGCGGAGCTGTTCGGGAGACATGTAGACGATCGTGCCGACCATCGCGCCGGCCTGGGTGAGGCTGGGGCCGCTGAGGGTTGGAGATTCCTCGGTGGAGAGCCTGCGGGCGAGGCCGAAATCGACGATTTTCACGTGGCCGTCGCGAGTGAGCATGACGTTGGAGGGTTTCAGGTCGCGATGCACGACCTTGCCTTCGTGGGCGCGGGCGAGGCCTTCGATGATTTCGGTGCCGATGCGCAGGGCTTCCTCGATGGGCAGACGCCCGCGGCGAAGCAGGGCGTAGAGATCCTCGCCCTCGATGTATTCCATGGCGATGAACAGCTCGCCATTCATTTCGCCGGCTTCGTAGACCTTGCAGATGTAGGGGTGGTCGATGGCGGCCGCGGCCTTGGCTTCCCGGAGAAAGCGGCGGCGTGCGGCAGGATCGCTGCTGGTGGCTTTGGAAAGGAACTTGAGGGCGACTTTGCGTTCGAGGATGAGATCCTCGGCGAGGCAAACGTCACCCATGCCTCCGCTGCCGAGTTTTTTCAGCACGCGGTACCGTTGATTCTTTTCCGTGGTCACCTTGGGAATATGCCCGGAACCTGTCCGGGGCTAAACCTCAGACCATAGCAACGCAAGTGAAGGCATCCGCTTTTTGAGAAGACGCCGGCTTTTTCGCCGCCCACTGCTTCTTCAAATGCTTGTGAAAGTCTTCCTTGGTGAGCTTGTAGCCGTGTTTCCGAGCGATCTTCACCGCGCGGTCCATCGCAGCGTGCGATTCCTTGACGAGCTTCTTGCGAAGGACGGGATCCTTTTTGACCTGGGCCATGAACTTCTTTGCGTCCGCAGCCGACATGGTTTCTCCTTTTGCCTTGGGGAAGCTCAGGCGGCCATGCTACACGAGTCGGGGGAGGGTCGCAAGCCCCGCGGCGGTTTTCGGGCGCGACGCGAACGAAATGCGGCGCGAGGAACGCCCCGCGTTTCGCGCGTTTTTTCGCGCGAACGCAAGCGCGCCAGGCCGCGCAACGAGGATGGACTTGCAATTCCGGCGACGAGGCGGCATGCTCCTTTCACCGAAACGCCTGCGGGGAATTCGAAGCAGCCGAACGGGAGGAAATCGTCCTGTGTCCGCAACGAAGCAGCAACATCGTGGAAGCTCCGCGCGAAATCGCGTGGACCTGGCGGGAAGCGAGCCGGTGCACCTGCCCCTGGGAGTGGTGCGGAAATCGAATCGTTTCCAGCCGGAGCATCCCCACCGGCGCCGGCACGTGACGGTGGTGGTGAGACCGCGAGAGGGCGAGGCCGGAATTCTGGAGGGGATCGAAAAAATCGCCTTCAAGCCGCCGGCGCGGCGCCACGTGCCGGACCGGAGGGAATTCGACCGGCGCTACGCGGCGAGCCGCGTGGATATCGAGAGCGTTGCGGCGTATTACGAGAGCGAGGGATTGACGGTGGTGGAAACGAGCCGGCGCAGGCGGTCGGTGGCGCTCGCGGGAACGTTCGACGAACTGGCGGGGGCCTTCGGCGTGAAGTTCGCGCACTACGACGGGCCGATGGGGCGATACCACAGCCACGATAATCCGGTGGCGATCCCGCGGCATCTGGCGAGCGTCATCGAAGGGGTTCTGGGGCTGAGCAATCGCCCGCTCTTCGCGCGGCACGGGACGACGGGGATGGTCAGGGCCACGCATCCGCACGACGTGGCGAAGGTGTACGAATTTCCCGAACACGCGGACGGACGGGGACAGACGGTCGCGGTGATTTGCCTGGGCGGAGGGTTTTATCGCTCGGATTTGGAGACGTATTTCGCGCGGCGCGGCGGGAAGCGGCCGCGGGTGAGCGTGGAGGAACTGGGCGGAGGGAAAAACGAGCCGGTGGCGAAACGCGAACTGGCGCGGCTGGCCGACGCGCTGGAACACAACAGTTTTCTGCACGACGAGACGGAACAGATGGGGCGCAAAACCATCTGGACGATCGAGGCGACGATGGATGTGGAACTGGTGGGGTCGTTCGCGCCGGGCGCGGACATCATCGCCTATTTTTCGCCGAATACGGAGCGGGGACGATTCCTGGCGACGACGCACGCGTTGGCGCGAACGCCGCGACCCCCTTCGGTGATTTCGTGCAGCTGGGGCGCGCCGGAGAGCTCGATTCCGCCGCAGGTGCTGCGGGTGATGAACCGGTGCTACCAGATCGCCGCGCTGTGCGGCGTGACGGTTTGCGTTTCGTCGGGCGATTCCGGAAAAACAGAAGTGAATTTCCCGGCATCGAGCCCGTACGTGCTGGCTTGCGGAGGAACGCACCTGCGCATCGAAAGCCGGAAAACGGAGGAAACCGTCTGGAACGAGACGTTCGGCGGGATGCCGATGTCCAGTTCGGGCGGATACAGCGCGTTTTTCGAGCAACCGTCGTGGCAGAAGAAACCCATCGAAAAGGCGAAAGGGAAAAAGCGCGGCCGCGGCGTGCCGGACGTGGCGGCGAAAGCGGACCTCGCTGGCGGATATGCCATTTTGAGCGGGAGCCGCGTGATTCCCATGGGAGGCACGAGCGCAGCGGCGCCGCTGTGGGCGGGACTGGTGGCGCGGATCAATCAAAAGATGGGAAAACCGGCGGGATTTTTGAGTCCTTTTTTCTACACGCGACCGTTCCAGCGCGCGGTGCGGGCCATCTGCAAAGGGACGAACGGACGTTATCGCGCGGGACCCGGATGGAACCCGTGCACGGGAGTGGGGTCGCCGAAAGGAAAAAAGTTGTTGGAACTGCTTGGGCGGAAGAAATAGGCGAGGGGCGCGGATGAGGCCGCTGCCGCGCAGGAGTGAACGGGAAGCGCGGCTAGCGGTGAGACGATTTCGCGGCCGAGGAATCGCGCGGCGAGCCGACGGTGACGTAGGGGCGGATTTTTTCGAAGCGCTTGCGGCCGATGCCGCGGACGGCGCGAAGATCGGTGACGCGCTCGAACGGACCGCTTTTTTCACGAAAATCGAGGATGCGCTGGGCCATTTTCGGACCGATGCCGGGAAGTTCCTCGAGCTGATCGAGCGTGGCTGTATTCAGATCGATCGGTCTTCGCGGCTTGGGCTTGGCTGCGGCCGCGACGGCGAACAGAAACGTCAGGGCGAAGGCCGCGGCGTAGCCTCGCATCCGATTTCGCGCGACGATTGGCATCGCTGAACCTCCACGCGTATTTTAGCGCCGCTCGCGGGAAACGGCGGCGCGATTCCAACGCAGCACCTCGTCAACCGATGCGGTTGCCAGACGCGTCCCACAGCGTGACTTCGCCGAAAAGCGCGGCTTGCGTGGCGACGTGTTCGCGATCGCCAACGACGACGACGAGCGCGTTCGGCGAATCCATCCACTTTCTGGCGGCTTCGAGGACGTCCGAGGCGGTGACGCCGCGAACGCGCTGGCGATAGGTTTCGAGATAATCCTCGGGCAATTCGTTCAAATAGAGGTTCGCGAGTTGGCCGCGCAGGCCGTCTTGCGTCGCGACGCCGAGCGAGAAAACGCCGGCGAGATAATTCTGGATTTCGGCAAGTTCGTCGGCGGCGACGGGGAGCGTGCGCATGCGGTCGAGTTCGTAAAACATTTCGGCGAGCGCCGGGCCGACGACTTCGTTGCGGACGGCGGCTTGCGTGGCGAACCAGCCGCGGCGGCGGAGGGCGTGGACGGCGCTCGAGGGGCTGTAGGTGTAGCCCTTTTGCTCTCGGATATTGGCGACGAGACGCGAATGGAACGCGCCGCCGAAAATCGCGTTGGCGACGCCGAGGCGAATCCAATCGGGATGGCGCCGCGTGATGGCCGGATTGGCGATGACGACGCGAGCCTGATTCGTGCCCGGCAAATGCACCAGATGGACGCGGCGGCCGCGCGAAGCCTCGATTGCCGGATCGTCGAACGTGGGAATTTCGCCGGAGGGCCAGGCGCCAAAGGCGCGCTCGATTTCGGCGAGCAGGCGCGCGGCCGAAAAATCGCCGACGGCGACGAGGAGCGAATTCGCGGCGGACCAATGGCGCGCGTAGAACGCGCGCAGATCCTCGAGGCGATACGCTTCGACCTGCTCGATGGAGGGGGAAACGACGGCGTAGGGATGATTGGCGAAAAGCTGGCGGCGGACGCGTTCTCCGGCGAGGAAACCGGGCGTGACGCGCTCCAGGCGAAGCGCTTCGATAGCCTGGCGTCGCTCGCGTTCGAATTCCCCGGCGGGAAAAACGGCTTCCCGGGCGATTTCGGCGACGAGATCGACGAGGGGTTTCGCGGATTCGGCGAGCGCATCGGCGGCGAGCGTGCTGGAATCGGCGCCGGCGCCGGTGGAAACCGCGCCGCCGATGCGGCGCAAATCCTCTTCAATCTGGCGCCGGGAACGGTGAGCCGTGCCGGTGCGAACGACGGTGGCCGTCATTTCGGCGAGGCCGGGATTCGAGAGAGCCGTGCAGGCGTTGCCGCTGCGAACGAGCAGCTCGAGAGTGAGGCGCGGGACGCCGTGGGCTTCGACCAAGACGACCTGGAGGCCGTTCGATAGATGGTGGACGTGCCGCGCGGGCCAGACGACGGGACGCTCGGCGCCGAGCGCGGGAACCAGAGAGGAATTGGACGTTTCGGGCGCGTTCACTTTTCACCTCGGACGGGACGGCGCTCGACGATGGCGCGGTTTTCGTTGCGCAGGTAGCGCTCGGCGACTTCGCGGACGCGCTCCGGCGGGATGCCGGAGAATTCGTCGAGGATCGTGTTGACGAGGCCGGGATCGCCGTCGAAGAGCGAGAAGCAGGCGAGCCAGTGCATCAGGCCGAAGCGGGGAATGTAACGCGCGCCATCGAGCGCGGAATAGAAATCGGATTTGAGTTTCGCCTGCACCTGTTCGAGTTCGGCGCTCTCCGGCGCTTTTTCGCACAATTCGGCGAGGACGCGGCCGTAGGCTTCGATGACGGCGGCGGGCGCGACGTCGGGGCGATGAAGCAGGCGGGTGGTCATGAGCATGGGACCGCTGTAATCGAACAGGTCGCCGGCGGCGTAGTGGATGCCGCCCTCGACTTCGACGGCGATTTCCTTTTCGAGCACGAGTTCGCGATAGAGCCGGCCGGCGCGGCCTTCGTGGAGGATGCGATCGGCGAGCGCGAAGGCGCACCAATCGGGGCTGCGACGCTCGGGCAGGTGGTAGCCGATGGCGATGCCGCCGAGATTGCCGAATTTCTCCTCGACGACGCCGCGGCGCTCCTCGCCGGGAGGGGGTTCGGAAACGTCGGCGCGCGGCGGTTCGGGCCCGGCGGGAATCGGCGCGAAGTGGCGCTCGGCGAGAGCGAAGGCTTCGGCGGGAGCGACGTCGCCGACGATGACGAGAGCGGCGTTGCGCGGCGTGTAGTAGGTGAGGAAGAACTGGCGAACGTCGGCGAGGCTGGCGGCGTCGAGATCGGCGAAATCGCCGTAGAAATTGTGGGCGTTGGGCCAACGGCGATAGGCGATGGGAGGAAGATCGAGCCAGGGAAAACCGCCGTAGGGCTCATTGAAGACGTTGACGCGGACTTCTTCTTTTACGACGTCGCGCTGATTTTCCAGATTTTCCTGGCTCACGTTGAGCGCGCGCATCCGGTCGGCTTCGAGCCACAGGACGCGTTCGAGGGCGTTCGACGGGACCGATTCGTAATAGTTGGTGTAATCGTAGGCGGTCGAGCCGTTGAGGACGCCGCCGGAGGCGTTGATCAGGCGAATGTGCACCATTTTGCCGGCGTGCTCGGAACCTTGAAACATCATGTGCTCGAAAAGATGCGCGAAACCGCTCCGGCCCTCGGGTTCGAGCCGGAAACCGATGCGGTAATAGACGCCAACCGTCACGACCGGCGCGGAACGATTGGGAGAAACGACCACGCGCAGGCCGTTCGGGAGCGTGCGCGATTCGACAGGAATGCCGAGCGAACTCAAATGCGCCTCCTGGTGCGGAATCAGAAAGCGAAGTGTAACAGCAGCGATGCAATCGGAGCGAACATTGGCAAAAGAGATGTGGAATGCGAAAGAACCGGGGTGGACTTGAAAACCGCCCCTCCCGGGCGGCAAAAAAGGGACGTGGACCACATGCGAGCGCCGGCTGAAGAGTCTGTGTGGCAGCCAGGTTTTTCGGAAGGGCACGGCTTCAGCCGTGCCGCAAACGCTCACACACCAATGCGGCTTCAGCCGCTGAGGGCAGCACTTGCGAATTGTCACACTAGCCCTGAAACCGGTGCCACCGCCGCTGCCGCCGCATTTTCCTACTGCTGCCGTTTGGTTGATGGCCGGTGCCACGAAGCGCGGAAAGCCGTAGGGGCGGGTTTGAAACGCGGGTTGCGCGTCCCGGTTGCCCCTGCGGGACTCACCCCTGCCACGGGCAGTAGGGAATGTGGAAGACAGCCGCTGGCTAACTGGATGGGGTGCGGAGGAGGCGTAGCTGAAGATTGGTGAGGGCGCGATAGGCGGCGCGGAATTCGGCGCGGAGTTTTTTGAGCGCGGCTTCGTGGCGGCGGATGGTGGAGCGGTCGCCGCGGGAGACGGGACCGGTCCAGGAGCGGCGGGCGCCGAGACGCTCGTAATTTTCGAGCGTCTGGCGTGCGAGGCGAAGCAGCGCGGCTCGCGCGTCGCGCTCGCGGAAACCCGCTTTTTCAAGCATGGCCCCGCCGGCGGCTAGCGCGGCCAAAAGATGCGGCGAGGCGAATGCGCCTGCGGCATGATAAAGCGCTTTCGCTTCGGGATGGATGAGGACGGGTTTCGCGCCGAGCTCGCGCGCCAAACGGCGAGCCAGACGGCAGGCGGAGGGTTGGCCTTCGATGGCAAACGTGACGCCGGCGAGGCGCGAGCGGACGCCGGGCGCGAAGGTTTGCAAGGGATGCATGGAGGCGACGGAAGCGCCACGCGAAGCCAACGGAGCGAGCGCGGCGCTGGGCACGGCCCCGCTGGTGTGGAGCACCACGCGGCCGGCGAGATTTTCCCGCGAGGCAAGTTTGGCGAGACGCCGCGCGACGGACGGGATGGCGTCGTCGGGAACGGCGAGGAGAATCAGACGCGCGCGCAGGATTTCGGGAACGAGCGTGCGGTACGGCGTGCCCGCTCCGATGGCGCGAACGGCGGCGCGGGCAGATGATTGCGAACGAGCGACGACGGCGCCGACGGCCCAGCCGCGCTCGGCGAGGCGGCGGCCGAGCGCCCGGCCGACTCGCCCGGCCCCGACGATTGCCAGCGTCCTCTTCATGGCTGTGGTAGCATAACTCGCTTCGGCCGCTTTCAAAACTTCGCGTGAACTTGTTCTGGACCATCCTGCTGGGGGTGGTCGCCGGATTCTGGATTTTTTACGGCGGCTATTGCCAGCTTCGCATCCGGGAAATTCCCCGGCTGGGCGACTACGCGCCGGAAACCGGCGAGAAAACGCCAATGGTGTCGGTGCTGGTGGCGGCGCGGGACGAGGCGGAAAAGCTGCCCGAAGCCCTGCCGACGATGCTCGGGCAAACGGGCGTGCCGCATGAAGTGATCGCCGTGGACGACCGCTCGCAGGACGCGACGGGAGCGATTCTGGACGATTTCGCTGCGCGAAATCCGGGGCTGCGCGTGGTACACGTGCGCGAATTGCCGGCGGGATGGATGGGCAAGCCGCACGCGCTCGAAATGGCTTACGAAAAATCGCAGGGCGAATGGCTGCTCTTCACCGACGCCGACGTGCGATTCCATCCCGAAACGGTTTCGCGGGCGCTGCGGCTGGTGCGCGAGCGCAAACTCGACCACCTGACGCTCATCGCCACGCTCGACATGCGCGGATTCTGGGAGCACGCGGCGCTCAGCTACATCGCGCTCGCGTTTCTGCTCGGCATACGGCCGTGGCTGGTGGACAAGCCGGCGGCGGGAAGCTATATGGGCATCGGCGCGTTTCAGCTGGTGCGGCGGTCGGCGTACGAAGCGGCGGGCGGACACAAGCGGCTGGCGATGGAAGTCGTGGACGACATGAAACTGGGGAAAATGGTGAAACGCGCCGGGTACCGATCGAGCGTCGGAATTAGTGGGGATTTCCTGCACATTCGCTGGCAGGAGGGTTTGGGAAATATCACCCGTGGGCTCACCAAGAATATGTTCGCGGGAATGAGTTTCCACGTCTGGAAAGCGGTGGGAACGTTCTTGGCGGTGATGATTTTGAGCGTGGTTCCCTTCCTCGCGCTCGCGTTCACGCACGGACTGGCGTTCTGGCTGGCGGTTGCGGCGTCGGCGGGAGCGATTCTGTTCAATATCGCCGTGCTCCGCGGCTCGGGCGCGGAATCGCCGCTATACGGGCTGGCGCATCCGTTTGGGGCGCTTGTCTTTGCATGGATCGCCATCCGGTCCATGGTGGTGACGCTCTGGCGTGGCGGGATCGTCTGGCGCGATACCTTTTATCCGCTCGACGAGCTGAAGCGCGGCTCGGTCTAGCCAATTCCCGCCCGGTTCCCGGCGCTCCGGTATCAACCTCGAAATCAGAACGCCCGCCCGCGCGCCGACCGATCAGGCTTCCCTTGCCCGAGCCTTCGAAAAGCCGTGTCCTCCCGTTTTCAAAAACTGGCGAAGGCGTCCGATACAGCCAACCCCACAATTGCCACCGCCGACACAGCAATCAGCGCAATCAGTACCACCAGGAGCGAATACTCAATCAGGTCTTCCCCGGATTCGTCTTTCCACAACCGGCGGAACTTGTTTTTCATCGTCCCCCTCCTTGGACACAGGCCGCCTACACGGCACGCTTGTAATGCCCGCGCCGGCAAGGGCCACTGTCACGCCCGTGCCCGAATGCGGGTACAGCACGCTTCCTGGCTCGCTCGCCTCGGCTTTGGAAACAGAAAACGATCGTTTGGAGGTTTTAGGTAGGGTACAGGTCGAGCAGGCTAATGGACGCTCTCCCCACCCACGTCCCAATGGTCGAACGACTCCATCGTGAAAATCCCTTCCCCCAGACGGAGAAAAGATCAGGGACCGGCGGCGCTTGTGACGAAGCGGTTATCTCCCTTCAGCCCTCCGCCGGGCGAGACCGGAGCCGTTGACGCCGGCGGAATCAGCCAATACACTCGGGTCACGCGACCTTAGTGCCCATTTTGACGATGCCGTTCCCCGCTCCCAGTCAAATTGGCAAAGGCGAAGGAGAAACCGCCGGTGCCCAGTTTCATGGATGACCGTTTCCGCGCGCTCTTCGAATCGGCGCCAGACGCGATCGTCGTTACGGACGAGACGGGAGAGATCCTGCTGATTAACGGGCAGACGGAGAGCCTGTTCGGCTATCGGCGCGAGGAACTCCTGGGGCAACCGGTGGAAATTCTGGTGCCGGAGGGCATGCGCCGGACGCACGTAGACCGCCGGATGGACTTCGCGGCGCGGCCGCGGGTGCGGCCGATGGGCGAAGGCCTGGCATTGAGAGCGCGGCGGAAAGATGGCAGCGAGTTTCCGGTGGAAATCAGCTTGAGCCCCATCCGCGCGTCGGAAGGGCTGCAGGTGCTCAGCACGATTCGCGACATCAGCGGGCGAAAGCGGCTGGAAGAGGAGCTGCGGAACGCGAAAGAAGAGCTGGAATCGCGCGTGGAGGAACGGACCGAGGCGCTGGCGAAAGCGATTCGGGCGCTGGAATCGGAAATCGGCGACCGGAAGCAGGCGCAGGTGGAACTGGCGCGGGAACGGGACCGCGCGCGCAGCTATCTCGACATCGCCGGCGTGATTTTGGTGGCGCTCGACCGCGGCGGGCGCGTGACGCTGATCAACCGGAAGGGGCTCGAAACGCTGGGCTACCAGGAAGACGAACTGGTGGGCAAGGATTGGTTCGAGACGTGCCTGCCGGTCCGATACCGGAACGGCGTGAAGTACCTTTTCGAGAATATCGTTTCCGGGAGAAACGTGGAATCGGCGGAGCAGCCGGTGCTGACGCGCGGCGGCGAGGAGCGGCTCATCGCGTGGCGCAATCAGATGATTCGCGACGAGAGCGGCGTGGTGCTGGGAACGCTGAGCTCGGGCGAAGACGTGACCGAGCGGCGGCGATCGGAAGCGGCGATGCGGCAACTGGCGGCGATCGTGGAATCCTCGGAAGAGGGGATCATCGGATTGACGCTCGATGGCACCGTCACCAGTTGGAACGCGGGCGCGGAGCGGATTTACGGGTATTCCGCGGCGGAGGTGCTGGGGCAGCACGCCAGAATGCTGGCGCCGGATAGCCGGCAAGAGGAAGCGGCGCAACTCCTCGAACGAATCCGCCGCAGCGAACGAGTCGGAACGTTCGAAACGACGCGCCGGCACAAGGACGGGCGGGAAGTGGAGATTTCGCTTTCGATTTTCCCGGTGCGCGGACCCGATGGAGAGACCGTGGGTGCCGCGACGATCGCGCGCGATATCAGCGAACGGAAACGGCTGCAACGCCAATTGTGGCAATCGCAGAAAATGGAGGCGATCGGGCGATTGGCGGGCGGAATCGCGCACGATTTCAACAACCTGCTCGGCGTGGTGCTGGGCGACGCGGAACTGGCGCTGGCGGAAAAGGGGTTGAGCAAGGAACAGCGGGCGGCGATTGAGGAGATCAAGGAAGCCAGCGAACGGGCGGCGGCGCTGACGCGGCAACTGCTGATTTTCAGCCGGCAACAGCCGGTGGACGCGCGGGTGGTGAACCTGAACGCGGTGATCAACGGTTTTCAGAACCTGCTGCGAAGGCTCGCCGGACCGCAGATCGTTTTGCACGCGGTGCTGGCTCCCGACCTGTCAGCGATACGCGCCGATCCCAGCCATCTGCTGCAACTCATTCTGAATCTGGTGGTGAACGCGCGCGACGCCATGCCCCAGGGCGGGCGCGTGCGGATCGAAACGGCAAACAAGACGCTCGACGAATCGTGCGAAGCAAGCCATCCGGGACTGCATCCGGGACGCTACGTGCTGCTGTCGGTGGCCGACAACGGGCCGGGGATGGCGGCGGAAACGCTTTCGCGGATTTTCGAGCCGTTTTTCACCACCAAGGAGATGGGCAAAGGAACCGGGATGGGTCTGGCGACGGTCTACGGCGTGGTGCGGGCGATCGGCGGAGGCGTGTGGGTCTACAGCGAGCCGGGACACGGAACTGTTTTCAAGATTTACCTGCCGGTGGCGGAAATTTCCCAGGAAGGCGGGGAAGCGCGCGAAGTGGAAGAGGAATTGCCCCGAGGAAAAGAGACGGTGTTGCTCGTGGAGGATTCCGGATTGCTGCGCCGCGTGACGACGGAATTTTTGAAACGAATCGGCTACACCGTGCTGGCGGCCGGCGACGCGAAAGAGGCGATGGAAGCAGCTGAGAAGCACGGCGGTCGAATCGACCTGCTGCTCACCGACCTGGTGATGCCGGGAATGAACGGGCGCGAACTGGCGGAACGTCTGGTCTCGGCGCAGCCCACGCTGAAAGTGCTGTACACGTCCGGCTACTCGGGTACGATCCTGCGGGACGAGGATCAGGAGGCGATCGAGCGATCGTTCCTCGAAAAGCCGTATACGTGGCAAAATCTGGCGCGGAAAGTGCGCAGCGTGCTGGATCGGGAGTGAGAGTCAGGCGGTTGAGGGTGGGATGCACGATTTCGAGAGGAAGGGAGGCTTTCCAAAAATGAAAGGCAACGCGAAGGTGATCGAGGCGCTCAACGAGGCGCTGCATGAGGAACTCGTGGCGATCAGCCAGTACATTCTCCACTCGGAAATGTGCGAGAACTGGCATTACAACCGGCTGGGCGAGTTCATCAAAAAGCAGTCGATCGGCGAAATGAAACACGCCGAGGCGCTCATCGAGAGGATTCTGTTCCTGGATGGCGCGCCGAACCTGACGAAGCCGCTGCAACTGACCGTCGGGAAGAACGTGAAGGAACAGCTGGAAAGCGATTTGAAGCTGGAAGTCAGCGCCGTGGCCCTGTACAACCGCTCGGCGGAACTGGCGCGCCAGGAAGGCGACAATGCGAGCCGGGAACTTTTCGAACGCCTGCTGAAAGACGAAGAAGGGCACGTGGATTGGCTCGAAGCGCAGGTGCATCAGATGAAGGAACTGGGCTACGAGCGCTATTTGAGCCAGCAGATCAGCGAAGAAGAAGATTAGACGCCGACAGCCTGGTAACGAGCAGCGATGCTAGCCGCGCTAAAGCTCGGCGTTACCCAGGCTCGGCGACCCGGGCAAGGCGCTACTCCAGACGAGCGGCGAGAACGATGAGGAAGTGACGCGGCGCCAGGATTTGCAGGCTTCGCAACCGGCTGGGAAAGTGGCGCGTGTTGCCGGTGACGACGAATTCCGCTCCCGCTTCCACTGCGCACTCGAGGATCATGTTGTCGTCCGGGTCGCGAGTAACCTTCAGAAGTTCCCGAGGGTGAAAGAGCACCGCAACGCGGCGGATGGCACGAAGCGAGCGCGCGACATCCCGAGGATCGAAGCCGAAGCGCGGGCAGCGCAGCACACCTTCGTATTCTTCGAGAAGCGGCTCGGAGACAGCGAGGCCGAAACGCCGGCATAGCGCAAGGTCGAGAATGAGCGCTTCGCGGCCTTCCGGTTTGAGATGGGCCGAGATAATGACGTCGGTGTCGAGGACGGCGCTAACCGCGTGCACGGCGCCGCTTCCGGCGATACCCGGTAATTTCGAGGTTAATTTCCCGCAAGGATAACCGGTCGAGGCGCTTCACCTTGGCCTCCTGCCTGATCCGGTTCAAAGCGGCCGGGCGTTTCACAAAATTTCTCAGGTAGTCTTCGACGCCCATGATTACCGCCTGGGGTTCGCCACGCCGATCCACGACAAACCGCTCGCGATTCGTTCTGACTCTTTTCAAGATCTGACCGAATTGCGTGCGGGCGGTCAGGGCGGGAACGATTCTGGTCACAGCCTTTGCGCTCGGCATGCGAAATCTCCTTGCTCGTGCGCGAACCAATTAATCAGTTCGCCTCCACTATACCGCTGCCGTTCGGAGGGATGGGACGGGGAACGGCGTTCACGGCCGAGATCGGCGGGGATGCGGGCGGCGCGCGGATGAGGACGCGGCGTTCGCGGGCGCAACGGCCTCGGGAGCGGACTCCGGCGACGGAGCGGGGATAGAAGCGGTCGAGAAGCCGGAACCCGTTGCCGGCAATTCGATTACGCGCTGTTTGAGCGCGCGGACGCGGTCGCGGATCTGGGCCGCCCGCTCGAATTCGAACTGTTTGGCGGCTTCGCGCATTTTTTCCTCGAGCGAAGCGATGGCCTGGCGCAATTCGGCGTCGGTCGAAAATTCATCCACCAGAGAATCATCGGCGGCGATCTGCACGTAATCGGCTTCGACGATCGCGGCGAGTTCCATATCCACCGCCTTGACGACGGACCGGGGCGTGATGCCGTGTTCCTGGTTGTAGGCGAGCTGCTTCATGCGCCGGCGCGAGGTTTCGTCCATCGCTTCCTGCATGGAGCGGGTGATGCGATCGGCGTAAAGAATGGCGCGGGCGTCCAGATGGCGTGCGCAGCGGCCGATCGTCTGGATGAGCGAGGTTGCGCTGCGCAGATAGCCCTCCTTATCGGCGTCGAGAATGGCGACCAGGGAGACTTCGGGCAGATCGAGGCCCTCGCGAAGCAGATTGATGCCGATGAGGACGTCGAAAGCACCGCGGCGAAGATTGCGCAGGATGCGGACGCGCTCGAGCGTATCGATTTCCGAATGCAAGTAACGGCAGCGGACGCCCACTTCGGTGAAATATTCTGCCAGATCCTCGGCCATGCGTTTGGTCAGCGTGGTCACCAGGACGCGCTGTTTCCGCTCGGCGCGCAAGCGGATCTGCTCCAGGAGATCATCCACCTGCCCGCGCACGGGCCGCACTTCGATTTCCGGATCGAGCAGGCCGGTCGGACGAACCACCTGCTCGGCGAAAGCGCCTTGCGTTTTTTCGAGTTCGTAGGGGCCGGGCGTGGCCGAAACGTAGACCGCCTGGTGGACGCGGTGCTCGAACTCCTCGAACGTGAGTGGGCGATTATCGAGCGCGGAAGGAAGACGGAAACCGTATTCGACCAGGGTTTCCTTGCGCGAGCGATCGCCGTGATACATCGCGTGGAGCTGCGGAACGGTTTGGTGGGATTCGTCGATGAAAAGCAGGAAATCGGACGGAAAATAATCGAACAGCGTCGCGGGTGCTTCGCCGGGCAGACGGCCGGACATGTGCCGCGCGTAATTTTCGATGCCGTGGCAATAGCCGATCGAGCGAATCATTTCGATGTCGAATCGCGTCCGCTGCCACACCCGCTGGGCTTCCACGATCTTTCCCTGCCGCTCGAGTTCCCCGCGCCACCAATCGAGTTCCTGCAAAATGCCCTGAATGGCGCGCTCGCGGCGGTCGGGCGGCATGACGTAATGCGATTTGGGATAGAGCGTGAGCCGCGAAGGCTCGGCTGAGCCGACGATCTGCCCGGTGAGCGGGTCCATCGGGCGGATGCGCTCGATGCGGTCGCCCCAGAGTTCCAGGCGATACGCGACGTCTTCGTAGGAGGGATAGATTTCGATCTGATCCCCGCGAACGCGGAAAGTGCCGCGGCGGAGATCCTCGGAACGATCGTATTGCAGCTCGACGAGTTTACGGAGCAGAGATTCGCGCGCCAGCCCCTGCGCTTTATCGAGCGTGAGGAGCATGGCGAAATACTCCTCGGGATCGCCGAGGGCGTAAATGCAGGAAACGGATGCGACGATAACGACGTCGCGGCGCTCGAAGAGGGACCGCGTGGCGCTCAAGCGAAGCTTATCGAGCTCGTCGTTGATCGTCGCTTCCTTTTCGATGTAGGTGTCGCTGGAGGCGATGTAGGCTTCGGGCTGATAGTAATCGTAATAGCTGACGAAATATTCCACGGCGTTCCGCGGGAAAAACGACCGGAATTCGTGATAGAGCTGCGCGGCGAGCGTTTTGTTGTGCGCGAGAACGAGCGTCGGCCGGTTTGCGCGCTCGATCACCTTGGCCATGGTGAACGTTTTGCCCGAACCGGTGACGCCGAGCAGCACCTGGTGCGGCAATCCCGCTGCTATCCCCTGCGATAGCTGCTCGATCGCTTCCGGTTGATCGCCGCGGGGCGAAAACGCGCTGGAAAGTTCGAAATTCATCGGGCCACTGGCGTCGGAGCGAATTGAGCGGTCTCGGCCAAATTTACATTATACGGGGTCGTGCCATACGGCGCGTCGGCGGACAGCCCGGAAAGCCGGTACTGAAAGCTCCGATTGACACCAAACTCGTGCAAAGTTAATAATCCTCGGTCTGATTGCGTTCCGCCGCCCAAGCCGGGGCGGGATCGGTTGGTGTCCGAATGGATGAAACGAACAACCCCCGTGATGTCGTGCTGTCGTATATCCAGGCCATGGATAGCAGGAACTTCGAGGCTGTAAGGACATATCTCAGCGATAGCGTCTTCATCAAGGGGCCTGCGGGCGAGGCGTTCCGCAGTCCGGAAGAGTTCATCGGGATGATGAAGCAGCAGAGCGGCAAGTATGCCATCAAGAAAATATTCGTGGACGGAAACGATGTATGTCTGCTCTATGATTTCATTACGCCGAAAGTCTCCGCTTTCTTCTGCTCCTGGTATCAGGTCAAAGACGGCAAGATAACTTCCATCCAGACAATTTTTGATCCTCGACAATTTGCTCCGCTAGAAAAATGAAGCGCGTGCAGCTGATTATGTTTTTTCTCGTCCCGCGCTGCGTTCGCTGACGCGCAGGCGAGCGGCCCGGGCTCGCGACCTTGCTTTTACGGGCGCCCGACGCTCGCGTTGCGAGCGTGGGGCCTTCGCCCTTTGCATGTCCGCTCGTTGAGGCGAAGGTCACACGACGGGATTTATCTCGATCAACACGTCTCCGCGTCCCTGCCAGAGCGCCAGTTCTTCGGGCCCGCGACCAGGCCACACCTCACCGGACTCAAACACACGAAGCGGAGCCCTCGGACTTTCTTTCTCCAACCCTGGGGCTGCAATCGCTCAAACACCGCTGCTCCAAAATGAGAACGGGCCACTCGCACGCCACAGGACCGAACCCTGCCAAAATGCCCTGCCGCGGGCGACCATCCTGAATGGCTTCTCGCCGCGTTACGTAGAATCACCCCTCGCGCTCGCACTCTCATCGCGCGAAAATACCGCCGCGTGCAGAAAAAAAGCGGCCGTCTGCCCGCACGGAGGAGGAAGCGTCACATGCCGAGCCTTGCATGGAGAGGAATGCAGATCGCCCGTCCGAAGAGGGCCGTAACCCCCAACTCGGTCGCCGTCGCCCACGCAAAAGAGGCCCAAAAAATGACACCCTGCAAAAATTATCCTGCTGAAACAAAACCACCTACGGACTTTTTTGCTCGACCGCGTGTGTCACCCTGCCGCAGCCAATCCGAAACGCTCTTCCTCCCTCGCTCGTCGCGGGCCCGGGCGAGATGGCGGGCGAAACACGCCGTCAGGAAGCCCGCGCTACACACGAGGATTTGGGCTTGACCCGGAGGGGCTGGGCGCATAGATTTTGGCGCGGAGGGTTGACGCAACATGCAAATTTCAGAAAAGCAAAGGGCGAAGGTAGCGCGGCGAGGGAAGGCCTTGCTGGCCGCGGCGGCGCTGGCGGGCGCGATGCTCCTGCTGACGGCGGCGACCGGCGCGGACCCCGGACAGGTTTCGCAAGAAACGTTGATGAGCAAACTGCATTGGCGGCTGCTCGGGCCGTACGTCGGCGGGCGCGTGGTCGCGGTATCGGGCGTCGCGAGCGAGCCGAACCTCTTCTACATGGGCTCGACGGGCGGCGGCATCTGGAAAAGCACGGATTACGGCATCAAATGGGTGAATATTTCCGACGGAAAATATCCGAGCGATAGCCCGAGCATCGGCGCGATCGCCGTGGCGCCATCGAATCCGAAAATCATCTACGTGGGCAGCGGCGAAAGCGACATCCGCAACGACATGATTCCCGGCGACGGGATGTATAAATCCACCGACGGCGGAAAAACGTGGAAATCCATCGGGCTGAAAGATACGCACACGATCAGCGCGATCGCGGTCGATCCGCGGAATCCGGAGATCGTCTACGTATCGTCGATGGGCCACGTTTTCGTGCCCGATCCCGACCGCGGCGTCTTCGAAACCACCGACGGCGGCGCAACGTGGCGGAAAATTCTGTTCGTGAACGACAAAACCGGCGCGATCGATCTGGTGATGGATCCGTCGAATCCGCAAGTGCTTTACGCGGCGATGTGGCAGGCGCAGCGCATGCCGTGGGCGCTTACGAGCGGCGGACCAGGCAGCGGACTTTACAAATCGACCGACGGCGGCGCGCACTGGACGAACATCAGCCGCACGCCGGGATTTCCCACCGGGGTGCTGGGGCGCATCGGCGTGAGCGTGGCGGGATCGGACCCGAACGTGGTGTACGCGATCGTGCAGGCGCATCACGGCGGCATCTTCCGGTCGAACGACGGCGGCGGGAGCTGGACGCGGGTGAACAAGGACTGGGCGTTCCGCCAACGCGCGTTCTATTACACCGCGATTTACGCCGATCCGAAGGATCCGAACACCGCGTACGCGCCGCAAGTGGACGCGCTGTGGGTTTCGCACGACGGCGGAAAAGAATGGAAGAAACTGCACACGCCGCACGGCGACAACCACATCGTCTGGATCAATCCGAACAACACGAAGATTCTGCTCGAAGGCAACGACGGCGGCGCGACGGTTTCGACCGACGCCGGCAAGACGTGGAGCACCGAGCACAACCAGCCGACCGGCCAGTTCTACCACATCAATATCAGCAACAATTTCCCCTACAACGTTTACGGCGCGCAGCAGGACGAAGGATCGTCGTACGCGGCGAGCGCGTTTCCCGGCGGCTCGATTCCACCCGGCGCGTGGAAGCGGGCGGCGTACGGCGAATGCACGTACGTGGTGCCGCAACCGGATAATCCGAATATCACCTACGGCAGCGGCTATTTCAGCATCTTCATGCGCTACGACGAGCCCACCGGGCAGTGGGAAGGCATCAGCCCGTGGCCGAATTACCAGGAGGGCGCGGCCTCGAATCAGCTGAAATACCGGTTCGGCTGGACGCACCCGATCCTCTTCTCGCCGGTGAATCCGAAAGAGCTGCTGATCGGAGCGCAGTACGTGCTCGAAAGCCTCGATTACGGAAGAACGTGGAAGGAAATCAGCCCCGACCTGACGCGAAACGATCCGGCAACGGAACTCCCGAGTGGCGGACCGATCACTTTGGACGCCTCCGGCGCCGAAATTTATCCCGGGATTTCCGCCCTGGCGGTTTCCCCGCGCGACGGCAACGTCATCTGGGCGGGATCGGACGACGGGCTGGTGCACGTGACGACCAACGGCGGCAAGACGTGGCAGGCAGCGCGGCCGGCGGCTTTGCCCGAATGGTCGTGGGTCAGCTCGATCGAGCCGTCCTACGTCGACGCGGGCACCGCGTATCTGACCGCGCGGCGATACATGTGGGACGATTTCCATCCCTACGTCTTCAAGACCACCGATTACGGCAAAACGTGGACCGAAATCACGAACGGGTTGCCAGAAACCACCTACGTTTTCGACATCCGGCAGGACCCGAACGACGCGAATCTGCTGTTCCTCGGCGCGAAAAACACGATTTACGTCTCGCTCGACGGCGGCGCGCAATGGCTGCCGCTCACCCTGAATCTGCCGACGGCGCAGGTGCGCGACGTCCAGATCGACACACAGCAAGGAGAAGTGGCGATCGCGACGCACGGACGCGCGTTGTGGGCGCTCGATAACCTCAGCCTGCTCGAACAACTGACGAAGGATCCGGACGTCGCGAGCGACAGCCCGTACCTCTTCGCGCCGGAACGTGCGTGGGAAAGCCACGCGTACGGAGGGACGAGCGGAGGGTTCCACGTCCCGAATGCCGGACAGAACCCGGCCTTTGGCGCGACGGTGTTCTTCAACATTCCGGCCGATTACAACGGACAGACGCCCGTGACGCTCGAATTCCAGAACGCCGCGGGACAGCTGATCCGCACGTTCCACCTGCACCTGGCGAAAAAGATGAAAATGCCGAGCATGGAAGGAACGGCGTTCATTCCCACCGAAGTCGCCCAGGCCTACGCAGTGAAACGCACGGGCATCAAGCCGGGGATGAACCGGTTCCAGTGGGATTTGCGTTACCCGGACGCGACGGAGGTGAAAGGATTCGAGCCTCCGGTGCCGGCGGGCGGCGAAGAAGACACCGTGGTGGGACCGGAAGTGGTGCCGGGAACGTACACGGCGGTGCTCGACTACGGCGGAAAGACCGAGCGGCAGAGTTTCCAGGTCACGCTCGATCCGCGGCTGAACGCGACGCCGGAGGAACTCGAAGCGCGGCTCGATCTGCTGCTCAAGGTTCGCAGCACCCTCGATACGCTCAATAAGAAGCTGAATCAGGCGATCGAGGTGCGCGACAAACTCGAAGCCGTCGCGGCCAGCCATCAAGCGGGATCGCCGCAATCTGCGGCACTTGCCGCGCTGAACCGCGAGATCGGGGACCTAGTGCAGCTCAAGACAAAATCGAGTGAAGGCACCCTGGTCTTCGAAACGAAACTCCGCAGCCATTTGGCATATTTGGGGGCGGATATCGGGCTCGCCTACGTCGCGCCGACTCCGGCGCAACAGGCTGTGTTCGACTACCTCGACCGGAAAGCGGAGGCGGGAGAGCAGAAACTCGACGCGGCAATCGCCGAAGGTAACAAAGCACTCTGATTGATTCGTGGAAAGCTTCGCCGGCCCGCGCACAACCTCGCGTGCGGGCCGGCGAACGTCTGTTTTGCCTCGATCGCGTAGCGCGCAGTTGCGGTCACGTTAGATAGAGCTCGGTAGGACTTCGCCTCTTCGATACCATTCGGAACAGCAGATCCCTCCTCGCCTCGCTCTTCGGGATGACCAGGTACAAGTCCTCTGCCGCGCGCTCCAGCATTTTTAGCGCGGCGGCACGGCGGGGAGTTTTAGCGAGACGAGGGTGAGTTGGGAAGTGCTTTGCACCTGGCCGGCGTAGCGGAGGCTGCTCCCGCTGAGCTGGGAGGTGACGGTGAAATCCATTTGGTCGGATTCGGTGGTGGTGCTGGAAGTGACGAGGCCGGTGGAGAGCGAGACGTAGCTGAGGCTATCAGCTTGGGCGTTCCAGCGGCCACTGGTACGCAGACCCTGACGGAGATATTCCTGCGGAGTGGAATCGCGGCGCGAGCCGTGGCGGCGCGTTTCGAGCGTGGTCGAGATGGAAGCGCAGGTTTCGCGGGAGATCGAGGCGGGAGCACCGGGCGCGGGCGGACACGCTTCGTTATCGCGATAGCGGGAAACGGCGCGCCAGTAGAGGCCGGCGAGCGGGGCGCCCTCGAGAGGAACTTCTTTCACCCATTTTTTCCCCGGCTTCATTCCTTTGTTCCAAAGGCCGACAGGGAGGGCGAGCGTGCGCAGCCAATCGCGAATCGCGGCGCGAGCGCGGGGATCGGGAGCGATACGGTCGAGACCCGTGACGTCGCGAACGCGGCCACTCGGGCCAATCGCAAACGTGAAGGAACGTCCCTGGAGAGAACGGTACTGCTTTTCGAGCGCCTGAGCGCCGGGATCGTAGGAATCCGTTTCGACGCTGGCGTCGGAGCGTTCGTAGGTGACGCGCAGGCGGGTGAGCGTGCGGCGACCGGGGCCGGGAAGGCGCTCGACGGCCAGAACGTCGAGCTGAAGCGAGGCGTCGAGCGAGAGATCGAGCTCGTGAGCCGATTCCGGCGTGTAAATCGGGCCGACGGAATGCGTGACGATGCGGCTGGAATATTCGAGACGATAACGAACGGATTCGCCGGGAACGAAAGTTTGAGGGCGCAAGCGCGCGCCAGGCGCGGCAGCGCGAAGTGCGGCGGCGGGCGAGAGGAAAAGCGCGGCGAAAAGGATGGTCTGAGGCGCTTTGGGGAAGCCGAGTCGCATCGGATTTGACGCTAGCACCTGGAGGAATGAAGGGCAAACTCGACGGGCAAAGGCCACAAGCAGGATGAGTTTGTGTGCCAAGCAGGTTTTTCCGAAGGGCACGGCCTCGGCCGTGCCATAAGTGCCTGGACGTCAGTGCGGCTTTCGCGTTGTTTGCGTCCCGACGCCCTTTGTCGGGAAGCCGCTGAGGGCAGCGATCTCGAGTTGCCACACAAGCTCAGGATGCTTGTGCCACCGATTGCCGAGTACAGAGGCGGGTTGCCTCTGTCGCCTGACGCCCGTGCCGCGCAACGGAAAATCGCGTTGGAACGGAATCAGAGCTTAGGGGGTTTGCGCGCGGCGGCTGGGGTTGTGGTGCGGCGCGCTGTGGGACTGGAGGCGCTGCCGGTGACTTCGTACAGGCGAGCGGAAGCGGCGCGCGCGCGCGGAGAAAGACGAGCTTGGAGGGCGAGCGTTGCGCCATGCGCCAGATCGAGCGTGCCGGAGGCGGCGAGTCTCTGGCGAGCGGCGACGAGGCGCAGATCGCGAAACGTGAGTTTGCCGGAGTCGAGATGGAGGACGGCGGAAAGACGCGAAAAAGCGCTGCGGCCGCGAACGGCGTGGCCGGCGGCAAGCGTCGAGAGCCAATCCACCTGGTGATCGCTCGCGTGTCGAATCGAAACGTTTGCGGAGCCGGAAAGAGAATCGAGAAGCGAGACGGAAGTCGCTCCGCGGGCGGTGAGAGAGACGTCGGCGCCCGCCGAACCGCTGAAACGGCCTTGTGGACCCTGGATGGCTTGTGACATTTGCGCGAGATTCACTCCGGCGAAGGAAGCATCGAGACGCCAGACGGGAACGTGTTTTTCGACGGCGAGCGCAAGGGCGCCACGCGCCGCGCCGTCATAGAAAGAAGCTTCGGCGCCGCGCAGCGCGAGCGTTCCCTGATGGATGGCAAGCCGGCCGCGAAGGTTGCGGAAAACGAGGGGAGGGGCGAGCACGCGGCCGACGCTCAGCGAGCCGGAAGCGTCGAGCGACGCGGGCCACAGCGGAGGCGAACCGGCGGCGTGGCCGAAGCCGAAAATGCGTTCGAGCAGGCTGGGTCGCTGCGGGACGGGACTTAGACGAGCGGCGAGGGCGCGAGCGTTGAGTTCGCTGGCGGCGAGCAGGAAACGCCAAGGGCCATCGGGCGGGGTGCGTTCGAGCCAGCCGCGCCACTGGGCGCCGAGCGCGGAAGCGCGGCCGATGTCGATTTTCAATAGGCTGGGATTCCATTCAACATGCGCCTGCGCGAGCAGGGCGCGCGCGGGAAGCGATTGCTCGTGCCAGACGGCATCGCGCAGATCGAGCGAAGCGCGGACGCGGCTTTGCCAGGGATGAAGCACGCCGGTCCATTCGAGGTCCAGAGCGCCATTTCCGCCGAATTCACGCCAGAAACCGGGCGGCGAAGCGCCGAGGCGATCGAGAGCGGCAACGAGCGCGCCGAGATGAGGCGAATCGCCGGCCGCTTTCAGGGTATAGCGCCACGCGCGGCCATGCCGCGCCTGCGCGGAGATCGTGAAGGAACCTGCGCGCGGCCCGAAATCAAGGCGCGGAAGCGCGAGCGAGGCTTTCGCACCGGAAATTTGCAGATGGGCCGCGGCGAGCGCGATGGGCTCGACGAGGCCGCCGCCGGAAAGGCGAAAGCCGGAGGCATCGAACGCGGCATCGGAAACGCGCGGCGGCCAGCCAGCGAGATTCATCGAGCCGGAAATCCAGCCGGTGGCGCGAAGCGACGGAGAAATCCCGGAATGGAAACCGCTATACCAGTTGAGGAGATCGGAAAAACCGATACCCGCCGTTTGCAGCTTGAGAGCGACGACCGGAGTGTGGCCGGGAGGGAGCGCGGACGAAGCGCCGGAAACGGGCCAGGCGAGATGGCCTGAGAGCGTCACGCGGGAGGCGGGCGCGGAAATGCCGCCGCTCGAAATCAGGAGCTTCCCTTCCCCGGGCGACCAGGCGCCGGCGAGTCGAACGTTGACGAGTGGATTGGAAGGTTCGGCGGCGAAATACCAGCTATGCACGCCGGTTTCGCGAGCGACGAGATGAAAATGCCACTGGCCGCCGTCGCTCGAAGCGCGAAGGTCGAGATTCTGGCTGCCGCGAACGCCGTAATCGTAGCCGAAGGCGAGACGAAGAACGTCAGAAAGCGAAGCGCGGTCCCAACGGAGTTCGAGCCGCGCCGGACGCAGGCGCGCACTGGTGCCACCGACTTCGCCGTCGAGATGAAGCGTGCCGGCGTCCTGGAGATTGACGGCAACGCGCATGGGTTGGGCGGCGAGGGAAAGCGTCCAGCGGCCGGGAGCGCGCTCGTCAACGCTGCCCTCGACGTCCACGAGCGCGAACGGCAATTTATCCACGCCGTGCTTGAAATCGATACGGCCGTTGTGGATTTCAATGCGATAGAGACGCGGCGTTTCGACGCGGGCGCCCGAGCCCGGGCCGCTCGGCGATGCGGGCGGGAGCCAATCGGTGAGATTCCAACGGCCGCCGACGTCAACCACGTTCAGGCTCGGCTGAGACAGCGAGAAGGAGCCGAATTCGACGCGGCCGCGAAGCAGCGAGCGCCAGCGCAAGCCGACGGTGAGCGAGACGGCGCGAAGGAAGTATTCGTTGCCGAAGCGCGGGTCCTCGGCGACCGTGACGGAATCGGCCTCGATGCGCGGGCCCTGCCACAGGCTGAAACCGTAGCCGCCGACCTCGACGGGGCGGCCGAAGGCGGCGCGCAACCGCGCGGTGATGGCGCGGCTGACCGGGCGGCTGCGGACCACGAGCGAGCCGACGAAATCAGCGGCCAGAATCAGCGCGAACGCGGCCGCGAGGCCGATCAGCCATTTTCGCAAGCGTTTCATCGCAGAGGGATTCTGACAGATGGGTGCATCGAAGGGAAGAACGCGAAAAACGGAACGGGCGCCGCTAATGGACTTCCTTGAACGTGCGGCTCCAGCGAGTATCAAAAGGAGCGTGGATGAGCGTATCGAACGCGCTGAAGAGCCAGTTGCCGGACGGCTGCGTGCTGGTGGAGAACTCGTCCTGGGCGGGCTCGCGTAGCGACCAGTAAATGATTACCGGACGGCCCACGATGGCGTCGCGCGGGACGAAACCCCAGTAGCGGCTGTCCCAGCTGTGGTCGCGATTGTCGCCCATCACGAAATATTCCCCGGGCGGAACGACGAGTTCGCCCTTCGAATTGACGTAATGCGGCAGCTCGCGCTTCCACTGCGGCAGAACGGCGGCGTCGAGATAATCCTGATTGGTGGGCGGGAAATTTTCGGCGAAAGGATCG
>JAKASX010000115.1 GCA_021818865.1 Acidobacteriota bacterium | reverse complement strand
TTCACGAAGCGAGCCTTGGTCGAAATGAAGGAAAGAGAAAACCTCCTTTTAGGTGAGGAGCAAAACCGGCCCTCGCAGCCGGCCAAGTGGGTGTGTCTCTGGACAGAGCCGGCAACCTCATAGAGGGGTGGCCGGCAAATTCGGCGACGCCGCGAACAAAGACGAGGTCGGGGCCGTCGCTGTACGACAGGACGTCTAGCACGAACGATCGGCGTGATCCCTCGGGGCCAGACGACAATTCCAGCCAATAGCCGGGCTTTGCCCCAACCCGCTCCCGGCCGACAACCGCCATGCGCACTAGGGAGGGCGCGCCAAAGGAGCAGGTGGCGTCGTATTCAGCGGCGTAGCCCACCCTGAGCACCCACCCGCGGGAGAATGGGGGCGCGTGCCAGCGAACGGCCTTCTCCTTGACGCAACCGCACAAGCAGACTAACGCGAGCACGGCAGATACCGCTGTTGTGGCTGTGGCACCAGAGCGCCGCGTGGGACGGGCGGCCCGGTCGGCACTGCGGCTCACGGGTTGCGCAAGTTTGCCCAACCGCCAAAGCCGCAGGCAAGAGGCCCAGGGCTTCATCCTGGTCTTCTCAAGCTCACGTTGCATCATGCAGCATGATATGCGAGTCTCGTTCGCCAGGCGCGCGAAGTTTTGGGTGCGGGTTCCGGCGGGCGGCCGAGCCCGGCCCTCGGTGTTCGAAGCCTGGGGTTCTTTGGCTCTTGCCGTTCGGCTATGGGCTAATCAGCCGCACTCATCAATGTGACCCTGCCCCGAAATTCAAAGACCTTGCCTTGGATTTAGTTCCCGTGACATCCACGGCCTTCCATCGAACTCCGTTTTTCTCGCAGACTTGTGTGCCGGCCAGAGCCATGCCGTGTTTGCTAAACACCCAAGTCATTTGGCATTTTGTCGTCTTGCCGTCCGGACCCTTCGTTTGGCCGCTTTCGATCATCTTCGCGCCTTTGAAGGTTGCGGTGAGGGACCATTTCGATCCATCGCTTCCGAATCCGGAGTCCATATAAATCTTCCTGCCGGCGTCGTAGGAAAGGATTTCCAGCGCGCGCTGTTCTTGACCATTGCCCTTCCAGGTCTGATGGACTTGCAGGAAAAATCCGTTCAGGATCCAGCGTTCGTGGAGGCGCCAAACCACCCTGTACTCAGGTCCGCCGGGTTTGTCCTTCGCTGTTCCCGACAATGCCCAGTCGCCAACCCAGTAATCCAATTTCTTGAGTTCCGGCGGAGGAGTTGGCTTTAAAGACTGCGCTTGGGCGCAAACGGCAATGAATATCAGGATTAGGGTGCCAATCCCGGTGACGATGCGTTTCATCGAAGGACCTCGTCTCTTACGGCACACGTTGGCTTCCGCCCAATATATGCGCTCGCGGATCGCGCTGAATCGCTAGGGCGCGAGGGCGAATTGCCGTTGGTGCAATTCCGCGTACAGCCCGCCGCGCTCCACCAGTTCCACATGCGTGCCCCGCTCGACGACCCGGCCTTGGTTCACCACCAAAATCTGATCGGCCTTCAGAATCGTCGAAAGGCGATGCGCGATCACGAGCGATGTTCGCCCTGCAAGTGCGACTTCGAACGCGCTCTGAATCGCCGCTTCGGATTCGGAATCCAGATGTGCCGTCGCTTCGTCCAGAATCACCACGTCGGGCGCTTTGAGCAGCAGCCGCGCAATCGCCAGCCGCTGTTTTTCCCCGCCCGAAAAGCGGTATCCGCGCTCGCCCACCAGCGTATCGAGTCCCTTGGGCAACGAGGAAACCAGCTTGAAAATTTGCGCCGCGCGCAGCGCGTCGGCGATTTCCGTTTCGCTCGCCCCGGGCTTCGCGTAGAGAAGATTCGCGCGGATCGTATCGTGAAACAGGTGCGCGTCCTGCGTGACCACGCCGATGCGCCGGCGCAGCGATTCGAGCTTCGTCTCGCGAACATCCACGCCATTGATCGAAACCGAGCCGCTTTCGACGTCATAGAGCCGCGTCGCCAGATGCGCGATCGTCGTTTTCCCCGCGCCGGAGGGTCCAACGAGCGCCACCAACTGCCCCGGCTCGGCCACGAAGCTGATTTCCCGCAATACCGGCTGTTGCGGCCCCGTGTCGGCAACCGCGACGGCTTCGAGCGAAGCGAGCGAAACCTCCGACGCCGTCGGATACCGAAACGAAACGCGATCGAAATGGATTCGCACGGGACCTGGCGGAATTTCCGCCGCGCGCGGCGATTCGCGAATCGTCGGCTCCAGATCAAGTACCTCGAATACCCGATGAAACGAAACGAGCGCGGTCATGACGGTGACCTGAATATTCGACAGACCCGTGAGCGGCCCATACAGCCGCGCGAGAAGAGCAACCAGCGCGACGACCGTCCCAACGTCGAGCGTGTGCCGCACCGCCAGCACGCCGCCCCAGCCGTACACCAGCGCCGTGGCGAAAACGGCCATCAGCGCGAGCGCCGTGAGAAACATCTGGCCGTAAATCCTGCGCTTGACGCCGATATCGGCCACGCGCGCCGCCTGCGCCTCAAATGCGCGGCTTTCTTCCTTCGGATGGCCGAAAAGCTTCGCCAGTTGCGCCCCCGCCACGTTGAATCGCTCGACCATCAAATTGTTCATCGCCGCGGTCAGGTCGTAGCTCTCCCGCGTGATCGCCTGAAGTTTTCTGCCCCAAAACCGCGCCGGAAAAAGGAACAGCGGCACCAGCACGAGCGCCAGCAGCGTAATCTGCCAGGAAAGCACGAACATCGCGCCGACGACCAGGACCACCAGGACGAAGTTGCCGACGACGTTCGAAAGGATGTCCGTGAATGCGCTTTGCGCCCCGCTCACGTCGTTATTCAGCCGGCTCACCAGCGCGCCGGTCTGCGCGCGCGTGAAAAAGGCGAGCGGCATCTGCTGAATGTGTTCGAAAAGTTTGGCGCGCAGCGAAAGAACGATGCGCGCACCGGTTTTCGCGGCCAGGTACGCGCGCGTCAGCCCCAGCCCGGCATCGAAAATGCCCAAAATCCCAGCCAAAATCGCCAAGCGAATGATGAGCCCAGTGCTGCCCTTCAAAATGCCGTTATCGATGATGTCGCGGTAAATGAGCGGGCCGGCGATCGCAACCGCCGAATCGAGAACCACCACCAGCAGAAAGAGCGCAAGCAGTCCGCGATAGGGAGCGGCGAAACGCAGCATCCGCCCAAGCGTTCCACGCGGCACGGCCTGTTGCAGGACCGAATCGTCCTGCCTCAGGGACCGCATCGCTCGCATCATTCCTGCCGCCATGCTCGCCCCTTCGCTTCAGCGTCCGCCGCAACCCGCGCCGCGGCAGCGAACTCGCCGCTGAAGCCGCTCCCGGCCGTCCACCGT
Source organism: Acidobacteriota bacterium (assembly GCA_021818865.1). Lineage (GTDB taxonomy): Bacteria > Acidobacteriota > Terriglobia > Acidiferrales > UBA7541 > JAKASX01. The sequence continues at coordinate 7,648 of JAKASX010000115.1, read as the reverse complement.
TGGGAGTTGCCGCAAGACCGCCGATTTCGGGGGTCGGAGCTTCAGCTCCGACAGAAAAACGGCCAAAACCGCGGGACTTTAGCCCCTGAAGCAGGTCCCCGGGAGATTTTGCAATAGTTTCTACCCGCCATTTATGGGTTTTTTCCAGCCGCGCGGCAGCAGCGTATTGCTCAAGTCGGTTCCCGAAAGATTCGCTTCGCTCAGGTCCGTCTCGCGCAAAATCGTCGTGGTGAGATCGGCGCCGCGGAAATCCGCCCCGCTCACCTTGGCGTCCCGCAAATTCGATGCGCGCAGATTCGCACGGCATAGCTTCGCTCCGGCCAAATCGGCGCGAAAGAACTCGATACCGCCCAACTGCGCTTCGGTCAAATCGGCGCCGGCCAGCACCGTTTCCGTCAAATCAGCGTTCCGCAGGTCGGCTCCGCGAAGATCGGCTCGGCTCAAATCGGCCCCGCTGAGTTTTGCTCCGCGCAGGTCGGCACCGGCCAGCCGCACTTCGCGCAGATCGCCGTGCGTCAAAAGGGCTCCGCGCAGGTTCGCCTTCTCCAAGTCGGCACCGGTTAAATCCGCGCGAATGCCCTCCTGCTGGCCCGCCACAAATTTCTTATGCGCCTGGAGAATCTCCTCCAGCCTTTTTCCCTTGTGCTTGATGGATCGCGGCTCGCGCAACGTCCCTCCCTTTGTCGTGCCTTTCTGCTCGTTTTTCAGCGTATCGCTAATCCCTCAGTTTACCGAAAATCGCGCCGGATGCCTTCCCGTGCGCCTTGTGCTACCGTTGAAATAACCCATGCTGCCCGACGGCCCGATTCGCGCCACGCGCCACGCCGCACTGGCGCTTTGCCTGCTGTTTTTGGCCGGCGCCGTCGGGGCAGAGGCCGCGCCGCGCCAATCCTCCATCAGCGAATCCGAACGCGTAACCGAAGTCGTCGCCACGCTCGCCTCGGGACAAGTCGCCGTCCTGCCGGCGCACGACGGCGTTGTCATTACCGCCATCGGCAACGAGTTCGAGCCCGACGATCTCCCTCCGCTCATCGTTCCCGTTTCCAGTCGAGACGTCGTCGTCGTTATGGGCGCCGATGATTGGTTCGTGCCGCCGCCGCGTTCCCGCACGCTCTTGCGCCTGGATACGCGAATCCCCACGCTGCTTCACGGAATCAACGGCAACGCGCCCAGCCTGCGCTCGGAACCCGCATTTCAGAATCTCGATGAATTCGGCCTCTCCGTTCTCGACCCGTTGCGCAAAGCCGCCCGCAGCCTCCATGCCCGCGTTCGCCTGCCGCAAGACGTCCCGCTGGCGGAACTTCTGGTCATTCACCAGGAGGAGGGCCAGGCCCCAGCCGTTTGGGACCTGTCCTATTGGATTCATCAGACGTTTCTGCAGGAGAACTTCTGGGATACCGAAATCGAGCGCCCGGCCTTCAACCAACTATTGCCTTCGAAACAGGACGCTGCGGGAACGCTCGAAATCCACTACCCGCCCGGCGGCGCCTCGACGCCCGGCGTGCTGCATTGGCTCGATCAGCCAACCGGGCCGATCCTCCAGGAAATTGCCAGCAACCCGCAATTGGCGAAGGCGCAGAAAGACATCTCGGCGGGGAAGATGAGCAAAACGCATCTGGCCCAGCTCGTTCCGCTCGTCCAGGCTGCGCTCGATTCCGCCGCCGGCGCCAGAACGAAGACGATGGCCGTAATCGACAGCCACAGCGGCTTCAGCTGGGTGATCGCGCCGCCCACCACTGCCCGTCCCAAGCGCGCGGCCGGCGCGCCCACGCTCCACCTGACCCCGCACGAGCGCTGATCTACTTTTTGCCAGCCGCCAGCTTCTCCTTCAGCCGCGCACTCTTTTCTTCCACCGATCGCGCCAGTTCCCGTTTGTGCCCGGCAAGCTTCTCCGCCAGCGCCGGATCGCCCAGAGCCAGCACCTCGGCGGCAAAAATCGCGGCATTCCGCGCGCCGGCCTTGTCGAGCGCCATCGTCGCCACCGGCACGCCCGCCGGCATCTGCACGGTCGCGAGCAGCGCGTCGAGGCCGCCCAGCGACGTCGCCGCCAGCGGCACCCCAATCACCGGCAGCGTCGTCAGCGAAGCCACCACCCCGCCCAAATGCGCAGCGCCGCCCGCACCCACGATGAAGAGTCGTATTCCTCGCCCGGGCGCTCCCTGGACGAATTCATGCAGCCGCGCCGGCGACCGATGCGCCGAAAGCACCTCGATTTCCGCGCCAATTCCGAAACTTTCCAGTTGCGCCGCCGCTTCGGCCATCACTCCGAAATCGGAATCGGAGCCCATCAGAATCGCCACGCGCGCCGCCGTCGCCGTCATTTCCCGTCCTCCGTTTTTCTTATAGATAATTTATTATTTTTATGCTATGTCTTTTCGGTAATGCATCCCGTCAAAATGGATCCGCCCGGCCGCCGCGTAGGCCCGCGCCGCCGCGCTCCGAAGATCCCCTCCCGCCGCCGTTACCCCCAGCACCCGCCCGCCGGCCGTCACGAACCCTCCATCCGCCGTCCGCGTCGCCGAGTGGAAAACCACCACGTCCCCATCCTTTTCCGCCTCGCGAAGCCCCGAAATCCGTTTTCCCGTCTGATAAGGCCCCGGATACCCTCCGGAAGTCAAAACAACGCATACGCTGGCTGCCGGGCTCCAACGAGCCGGAAAATCCTTGATTCGCCCTTCCGCCGCGGCTTGGAGCGCCTCGCCGAAGTCAAAATCCATCCGAGCCACGATCGCCTGGCATTCCGGATCGCCCATCCGGCAGTTGTATTCGAGCACTTTCGGTCCCTTTTGCGTCAGCATGAGACCGGAATAGAGAAAACCGACGAAAGGAGAGCCCTCCTGCGCGATGCCGCCCAGTGTCGGCCGGACGACTTTTTCCAGAATCTCGGTCTCAAGGGCCGCCGAAACCATGCCATGAGCCGAATAAGCGCCCATTCCGCCCGTATTTGGCCCCTGATCGCCATCAAACACCCGCTTGTGATCGCGCGCGGGCACCATGGGCATCAAATCTTTCCCATCGCTCAGCACGATAAACGACAATTCCTTGCCTTCGAGCGCTTCCTCGAACAATACCGTTCCGCCCGCAGCCCCGAATTCCTGTTGCGCCATCAAGCGGCGCACAAAATGCTGCGCCTCGAGCAGCGATCCCGTAACAAGAACTCCTTTACCGGCGCACGGACCGTCGGCCTTGACGACAACGGGCAATGGGATCGTTTCAAGCGCCTTCTCCGCTTTGGTCAGATCGTCGTAAATCCCATAAATTCTCCCTGTTGGGATCCCGTTCCGCTCCATGAACTGCTTGGCGAACACCTTGCTGCCCTCGAGCCGCGCCGCCGCCCGCGACGGTCCGACCACCCGAAACCCATTCGCCGAAAGGTCGTCCGAGAGCCCCAAAACCAGAGGGTCTTCCGGCCCGATCACGGCAATATCAGGACGAATTTTCTGTGCCAGGGCCAAAATGCCGGCAGTATCGCCCGGGCGGACGTGCAGGCATTCGGCATCCTGCGCGATGCCGTCATTCCCCGGAGCGCACCAAACGTGCTCGACGCTGGGCGATTTCTTCAGTTTCCAGGCGAGAGCGTGTTCGCGGCCTCCGCCGCCAATCACGAGTGCTTTCATGGCAAGAGCACAAACCTTAATTCCCCTGAATCTCTACTGTCAACTGTTCGCCGCAATAATCGTAGAATGGCAAGCGATGAGACAACGAGAAGAGCGGCGGGAGCCAAAACATATTTCGGAAAATGAAGTAATCTTGGGCCTGGCGGCTTTCGGTATCGCCATTTCCCCGCTCGTTGCCATTCGAATCTCCGAATATCACTACCTGCTTCTCGAATGGAACCGCAAAATCAGCCTGACCACCGTGCCCGAATCCGAGATTCTCCCACGGCATTTTGGCGAATCTCTCTTCGGAGCCGAAGCCGCAGGAATCGTCTCTGGCCATCTTCTTGACGTTGGCTCAGGAGCAGGGTTTCCCGGCCTGCCCATCGCTCTTTTGCATCCCGAAATCCGTGCCGTCCTGCTCGAGCCCAATGGAAAAAAGGCCGCATTCCTGGCAGAGGTGGCCCGAAAACTGGAACTGGCCGATCGAGTGAAGATCTTCCGCAGCCGCCTGGAAGATTATCGTCCTGGCAACACCCGATACGATTACATTACGAGCCGAGCAGTGCGAGTCGAGCAGGCATTCCTGGAAAACTGTCGCAGTCTGTTGGCCCCGGCAGGGAAATTGGTTTTATGGCAAAGCGAGGAAGATTTTGCGTTGTTGCGCGAATTTCCCGGCTGGACTTGGGCGGATCCCATTCGCGTTCCGTCCTCCGAGCGTCGCCTGGTGGTCTGGGGAAAGCCCACCGAGGCAATGGGTGTTTCACGTGAAACAAAGCCCTGACCGTTTCACGTGGAACACAATCCCAATTGCCAGCCCACTCGCCGTCTGCTAAATTCTCCCAAAATAGAAGCGGAGGCTGCCCTTGGGCCGAATCATCGCTATCGCCAACCAGAAAGGCGGGGTTGGCAAAACAACCACCGCAATCAATCTGGCCGCTTCCCTCGCCTCCAAAGGCCTGAAAACCCTCCTGCTCGATTGCGATCCCCAGGCCAATGCCACGTCCAGCCTCGGCTTTGCCAGAGATCCCGCCCGCCACTCCCTCTATAACGTCGTCCTGCTCGCGGAATCCCCCACCGCGGTTATCCAGAAAACCACGCTCGAACACCTCGAACTGCTTCCCTCCGATAAAAACCTGGCGGGCGCCACGATCGAGATGGTGGAACTCGAAAATCGCGAATTTCAGCTCAAGCAGGCCATCGAGTCGCTGAAATCCCAATATGATTTCCTGATTCTCGATTGCCCGCCCGCGCTCGATCTCCTCACGCTGAATGCGCTCGCCGCAAGCGACGCCGTCCTCATCCCCATCCAGTGCGAATACCTGGCTCTCGAAGGCGTTTCCGAGCTTCTCGACACCCTCATGCGTATTCGCCGCAATCTGAATCCGAAACTCGAAATCGAAGGCATCGTCCTGACGATGTACGACGAGCGCACCACGCTTTCCCGCCAGGTTGCGGCCGATCTTCGCAGCTTTTTCGGTTCGCAAGTCTTCCAAACCGTGATTCCGCGAAACGTTCGCCTGGCCGAAGCGCCCAGCCACGGAAAACCTATCCTTCAATACGATCCCGCAAGCCGCGGCGCCGCAAGTTACGTCCAGTTAGCCGAGGAGGTCATCGCCAATGGCAAGAAACGCTCTGGGCAGGGGCTTGAACGCACTGATCAGGCCGCCGGAACCGACTCCGGCGCCACCAGCGCAGCAGCAGCCAGCGCCGGCGAAATCGAATGACGCGCAGCCATTCGAAATCCCCATCGATCTGATCGATCCCAATCCCTATCAGCCTCGCACCCAGTTCCATGAAGAAGCTCTGCGCGAACTGGCCGATTCGATTCGCGCCTCGGGAGTCATTCAGCCGCTGGTTCTGCGCCGCAACGGGACCCGTTACCAGCTGATCGCCGGCGAGCGCCGCTGGCGCGCCTCCATTCGCGCCGGGCTCGAGCGCGTTCCCGCCATTGTTCGCGATATTCCCGAAACGCAAGCCCTCGAAATGACCCTCGTCGAAAATATTCAGCGCGAGGATTTGAGCGCGATCGAGCAGGCAAAGGCGTTTGACCGCCTCACCGGAGAATTTGGCTTCACGCAGGAGGAAGTGGCCCGCAGAACAGGCAAGGATCGCGCGACAATCGCTAACACATTGCGTTTATTAAAGTTAGAAGGTAACATCCAGCAGATGATCGACGCCGGCCGATTGAGCGCGGGCCACGGCCGCGCCCTGCTTGCCATCGAAGACAACCGCCTTCGACTTGCCTTGGCGGAACGCGCGGCGCGCGGACGCCTGAACGTTCGCCAAATCGAACGATTCGCCACGCGTCGCCGAGCGGCTCCCCCTCCCGCCGCTCCTGCTGTCGATCCGAACGTCCGCGCCGCAATCGAGGAACTCCAACGCGCGCTTGGCACCCGCGTCTTTCTGCGGCCGTGCCGCACCGGCCGTCCCGGCGTATTGGGCATCGAATTTTACGACGATCAGCAACTCGTCGGGCTTTACGACCGGCTGCTCGGTTCGGGAACGGGCGGCAATATTAGCTAAAAGCTATGAACCCGGCATTCAAATTCCTCCGCGATTCCGTCGCGCAAACCGGCGATTGGGCTGGATTCCTCGATCGCGGCACGCGCGTCGAAGGCGCCATCGAGGTTCCCGGCACGTTTCGTCTGGACGGTGCCCTCGAAGGCAGAATCGTTTCCGGCCACGCGCTCGTGCTGGGAGAAACCGCGGCGGTAAAAGGGGAAATCGACGGTGACCGCGTCGAAATTTTCGGTCGCTTTCACGGAACGTTGCGTGCGAGGGGCCAAGTGCAGATTCATGCGGGAGCCGAGGTTACGGGCGACCTCTACACCCCCAGCCTGATGATCGAGCCAGGCGCCGTTTTCGAAGGGCACTGCTACCTCAGCCAGACCGCGACGGAACCGGGCGTTTCCACGGATCCTTTGATGATTCCGATCCGTTCGACCGGTTCGCGCTCCACCGGCGAGCCGAATGCCGATCAGCCCATCGAGAAATCCGGCAACTCTTGAATCTCAATTCCTGCCCGCGCCGCGCCGGATCGCGGGCAGTATCGAATAGAACGTGGGAGCAAACGACCGGGGACCGCTGAAATCCGCCGAAAGGTCTTCTTTGGGCACAAGGCAGGTAATCCACCGCCGCGTAGCATCGCCTTCCTTCGCAAATTCCCAGCAATAGGCCTCGCTTCCCAGAGCCGAAATCTGTCGCGTGCCGGAAAGCAGGTACCCGCGCCGGTTTTGAATCTCGATTTGCACGTTGGACCACAAATCGCGATTGAATGTGGCTCCCTTGCCCAGATGCATCGGCAGAAACACCACCGTCGGAATCTCTCCCAACAGCGGAATATGCAGCATTCGCTCGATCGTGAGACCCTCGCCGTGCCGCGCGGCGAACCATCCCTGGGGAACGGGGATCTCCAGTCCGCGATAGCTGGCGGCCTTGCCATGGATCAGGTGCCAGCCGAATCCGACGATATCCGGCAAAAATATGGCGATAGCCACAAGCGCGGCAATCACCGCGCCGTAAACGATAGGATTCGTTTTCTGCCCGAATTTCACCGGCGAATTTTACCCCATCGAGCGTGGCCGCGCCCGAACCACGCTTCCTGCTCTGCCAACAGACGCGACGCTCGGCCAAGGTATAATGCCATTTTCTCGAGCGCGATGCGCGAAATGCGCGGCCTCAGGCGGCCTCCCATTTTGCGCAAACGGCTCGAACGAACAGCGAGGAGAATGCTTTGGCGGAGAACGTTCGTCTGACTTCGATGGCCAAAGCGGCTGGTTGAGCGGCGAAGCTGAGTCCCAGTTTGCTGGACTTGGTTTTGCGGCGCCTGCCGCGCCCGGAGGACCCGAATCTGCTCGTTGGGTACGATACCAGCGACGACGCCGGGGTGTATCGTCTCACCGACGAAATGGCCGTCGTGCAAACGGTGGATTTCTTCACCCCGATCGTCGACGATCCCCGCACCTTCGGCCAAATCGCCGCGGCCAATTCGCTGAGCGACGTTTACGCCATGGGAGGCCGTCCTCTGGTCGCCCTGGCCATTCTTGGCT
>JAKASX010000010.1 GCA_021818865.1 Acidobacteriota bacterium | reverse complement strand
CCGCTGCTCCGGCGACAGATAACTGAACACGTGATTTTGCTGCTGATCGTTTCCTCGCATGCACGGTTGGACGCACTCGAAGCTGCTCCGTTACACAATTTCCGGGTTTTTCAGCAGCCTGCTAGAGATGGAAGCTCGCCGAACTGAACTCGAGATTCCTCGCCGGAGCGTTCCAGAGGGGGTAGTGCTTGAGCGCCTCATTCGATACGAAGCGCATCTGTCCAGGATCGAAGATCGCAAGCTCACCCAGCTCGAGCGCCTCCAGCTCATGCGGCGCGGTCAGCCGGTGCTACCGCCGGTGAAAGTTGACGTGTCCAGCGACTAGAGTATTTACATTCTTTATATAGCGTATCGGGCGCTAAAAAAGAAGCCTCTGCAGTCGGCGGTGGTGACCGCGTCGAAGGCACCTATCCGTGGCGCAGTTTTCGCAGAGCACTTAGTTTATCCGGCCGCAGACGCGCGCGGGACTCTCTGCCTCGCGCGCGAAGGCCCGGACACTGGCTTGGACGTTGGACATGAGCGGGGCCGCTCAAATGCCCTTGCCCGCGACGTCCGCAATGCAGACTGCGAGTTCTTGCTCGCCGAGCTGAAGCACGTCGAAATAGTCTCCGCCGACGGTCCGCTCAGGCTGCCACGCCGTGGCGACTTCCAGCCCGGGCAGCTGGGGGACGAATTTGGGAAGCAGCGACTGCTGAATCTCTCGTGCGCTTTCCAGTTCCTCTTCCTGCATCGCGAGCTGTGCGGACTCGGCCAGGACGGACCTCTGCAGGTCCTCATTGCGCACTTCCAGCCGGTTGCGCGATACGCCGTACAGGTAGACGCCGAGACCGTAAACGAAGGTGATCAGCGTCGCAAACTTCCAATCAGCCCGGACACCCTGCCACAACGATTGTGGCAGGGGCGGGACGATCCACCAGACAATCACGCTCGAGATCATGTAAACGAGCGGTGTGAGGGGAATTAAGGGAGAGAACTCCGCAAGCTCGGCCGACACAGGCATTGCCCACAAAGCGCGCCGGGGGTAAGCTCCTAGGAGGCGCGCATCCAAAATAGAAATTCCCGTTGGAGGCTCGTCATGCGCAGAGCTGGCCTGATTGTGGCAATCGTGCTGGCCGTGGTGATCGCGGCTGCGGCGATATTCCTGGCGACCTTCAACGTGAACCGTTACCGTGGTGCGATCGAGTCACAGCTCGAACGGAGCTTGGGTCGCAAGGTTACGCTGGGGGAGATGCATTTGAACCTGTTCCCTCTGCGAATCAGAGTGCAGAATTTGGCCATTGGAGACGATCCGGCGTTTGCCACGAAAAACCCGTTCGTACAGGCGCAGCAGTTGGATGTGGCGGTTCGACTGATTCCGCTGCTCGGCGGCAACGTCGAGATCGAGTCTCTGAATTTGCAACGGCCAGTCGTGGAACTCATCAAAAGTCAGCAAGGCGTATGGAATTTCTCGACCTTGGGAGAAGCGTCGCCACAGGACGGTTCAAGCGGGCGTGCTTCTTCGACTTCCGCGGGCGCACAGTCACAGACCGAGGGCCAAAAGGGTAGCGCCTCTCCGGCGAGTTCGTCCTCCGGATCGGGCGCGCAAAGCGCCTATCCGTTTTCGCTCGCCAATCTCACCATCTCGGATGGTGAGGTCGCTGTCACCGATTTGCACGCCCATAAGCCAAGGACAGTGTATGACCATATCAGCGCGAGCGTCCGGGATTTCGCCATGGACAAACCCTTTTCGTTGGATGTGGCTGCCCACCTTCCCGGCGCGGGAAAAGAGGAGATCCGGTTTCAAGGGGAGGCCGGTCCGGTTGTGAGAAACCAGCCGGCCGCGACCCCGGTTCGCGGAACGCTTGACCTGAAGCAGGTGGAAATTGCCGCTCTCAGAAAGTTTCTCGATTCTCCCGCACTGGCCAGTATGGATGGCGTACTGTCCGGGCAGACGAAAGTCAGCAGCACGGTGGGCACGCTTACGGCGAACGGGAAGATCAGCCTCCAGAATGCTCGACTCAATGGCCGGGCACTTGGCTACCCGATCACGGCGGACTACGACATCAACGATAACGTGTCGACCGACCTGGTCACGGTCCGCAATACGACCCTGACCCTGGGGACAATGCCGGTTTTGATCAATGGAACGGCGGACACCAAACCAACGCCGGCACAAATCAATTTCCAATTGAGGGCTGATCACGTCTCGATTGCGGAAGCCGCCAAGCTGGTTGCGGCCTCCGGTATCGCCCTGCCTCCGGATGCGACCGTGACCGGGATGATCAATGCCAACCTGCAGGCGCAAGGCGCCGCTAGTAAGCCAGCGCTGAGTGGATCCGTTTCGGGTCAGAACCTTCAGATCACCGGAAAGAGCATCCCGCAACCCGTGCAGGTGAAATCCATCAACCTGGTCCTTACGCCGGAGGAGATTCGCTCCGACAGTTTCAATGTTTCCTCCGGCGGCACGACCGTAGCGGCTCAATTCGCCTTGCAACAGTACATGGCGAAGTCGCCGCTGGTGGATGCCACACTGCGCGCCACTGGCGCCAACCTTCCCGACGTCTTGGCGATGGCCAAGGCGTATGGCGTGACCGCACTCAACAGCGTCAGCGGCGCGGGGAAGCTGAACATGAACATGCGAGCGGCGGGCCCGCTACAAACTTTGACCTCCAACGCGGTGGTGGGAACCTTGAACGGGTCCATCGGTCTGGATCTGAACAACGTCCGCTATAACGGAATAGACATCGGCTACCAACTGGCTTCGATGGGAGGGTTCCTGAAGTCAAACCAAAAGAACAAGGGATACACGAATATCTCTCGCATGACCGGCAATGTTCTGGTGAAAAATGGCGTCGCCCAAACAAATAATCTGTTGGCACTGCTAGACATCGGAAACGTAGGCGCGTCCGGGACAGCCAATCTGGTGAATCAGGTGTTGGATTTGCGTGTGACGGCAGTCCTCTCGAAGGCTTTCAGTCAACAGGTCGGAGGGACCGGGATTGGTGGCTACCTGAGCACCGTATTGGCAAATAATCAAGGGGAGCTAGTGATTCCCGCCGTCGTTGCGGGAACCTTCCAGAACCCGAGATTTTCCCCCGACACGCAAAAGATTGCTCAGATGAAACTAAAAGGATTGGTTCCGAACAGCAGCAATCCACTGGGCGGAGCATCCGGACTCTTGGGAGGGTTGCTGGGCCAAAAAGGCGCAACGCAAACTCAACAGAAACAACAGGCGCAGCCAAATGCGGTTCAACAGCTCCTGAACCTGTTCGGCAAAAAAAAGAAGAAAACCAGCGGCCAACCACACCCCTAAGCGCTTCGCCAAACTTGACGGCCTTGCAATGGAGCAGGAATGAAATCGACGGGGCCACGCGCGCACTGAATCCCAAGAAATGGGCTGCGAGTGGGATGCGCGGAAACAATCGCTGAAATCATTCCGCTAGCCTCCCTACCCCGAATTGCCAAAATCCCTTATATCGCCTCTTTTCAGGCCTGGTTAAAGGTATCGTGGGTACGGTTCTTCCGGGCTGGGACGCCAGGGTATCCAGATCGTTCGCGAGAAGGCATCGGGAGGTCGCCGGTCAAGGTCGAGTTTTCTCGGAACTGAAGCTCAGGCTAGATATACGCCGATCGTCTGGGTGAACGAGCGGCCTCAACCAAAGAGTTTTCCACGTGCCGGCCGTCGTGCCGGTGGGCGAGAGCGTATGCAGGCCGACTGATGGCTCTTTAGCGGCGATGAGACGCGTGCACTGTCCCGATCAACGCAAGCCGCCATGGCCAGCCGGCTGCGGCGCGTAGTAGTTCGGGAACGGCGGCACATGCGGCTCAGGCAGCGGATGCTCTTTCAGTTCCTGCAGGAGCACCTGAACCGCCTTCTTGATCTGCGGGTCCTGCCCTTCCCGCCATGCCTGAGGGTCCATTTCGACCGTGATATCCGGCGAAACGCCTTTGTTCTCAATTCCCCACTTACCCTGCGTCGTGAAAAAAGCGAGGCTGGGAGCAGTAACCATTCCTCCATCGATCAGCGGAGGATAGCCGGTAATCCCGACTTCGCCTCCCCACGTTCTCTCCCCGATCAGCGGGCCAATCCCGACGTGATGGAAGAACCATGGGATCAGGTCGCCGCCGGAACCGGCATATGGATTGATGAGCATGGCCTTCGGGCCGAAGATGGTCTCGCCCGGCTCGGCCGTCACCGCGCCATTCGGGGTGTACCAGTAGTTCCAGAGTTTGCGCTGGAGGTAATCAATAATGTAGTCGGCCGCCTGGCCGCCGCTGTTGAAGCGGTCATCGAGAATCACGGCTTGTTTGTTGACTTGGGCGAAGTAGTAACGATTGAAGGAGGTAAAGCCCCCCAGAGCCGTATCCGGCAGATAGACGTAGGCGATTTTTCCGTGGCTCAGCCGATCGACGAGATGCAGGTTGTGCGTGACCCAGTCGGCATATCGCAAAGGAATTTCATTGGCAACGGGAACGACGGTGATTTGATGAGCATCGGCGCCGTCGGGATTGGGGCCGACGGTCAAGACGACCTGCTTGCCGGCGGTGTCGAGGAAGAAGCTGTAAATATTGTCGTTCGCAGAAAGCTGGCGTCCGTTGACAGCGAGCAGATAATCGCCCACCGAGACATTCAGTCCCGGTTGGGTGAGCGGCGCGCTCAATCCCGGATTCCAGTTTTCGCCACTGTAAATTTTGGCAAATCGATAGCGGTCGTGAGCGATTGTATAATCGGCGCCCAGCAGGCCCACAGCTACCTTCGGCACGTTGGGAATATCGCCGCCTCCGACGAACATGTGTCCGGTACAGAGCTTGCCGAGCATTTCGCGGAACAGGTAGTTCAGGTCCTGGCGACTGACGATTCCCGGCAAGAAGCGAGCGTAGTGTTTCTCGGCGGCGGTGAGGTTGAGACCATCGTAGTTGGAGGCATAGAAGAAGTCGCGTTCGATTCGCCAGACTTCGTGATACATCTGCTTCCATTCTTCGCGCGGAACGACCCACACCTGGATCGAGCTGGCACGAAGCAAACCCTGGCCGGGCTTGACCGGAGCGGCGGTGGGGGCAATTCCCCAGTTCGTCCCTTGCCGATACAGGAATTTTTCGCCATTGAAGGACACATGAAAATCCTGGACGCCAGCTATGAGCGGGATGACGCTGCGCGTCGCCAGATCGAACTTAAGAACCGTTACCGGACCCCCTTCCCCCAGAGCAGGCATCGTTGCCGGCGCCTGTGACAAAAAGATTTCTCCGGGCTTGCCGGCCTGCAAGCCCGTGTAATTGGCTGGAGGGATGGGCAAAGGCAAAATGCGGTTCTCAATGCCGGCGAAATCGATCTGGACTTCGGCAGAGGCAGCTGCTTGGCTGCCGGATTGTTGTGGCGATTCCGCAGCCGCCGACGCTTCCTCGTCACTTCGCGGGGCCAGTGGAGATAGCTGGTCTTTGCGGAGGACTACGACATAGACGCTGCGGGTGACATTATGGGTCAAGCTCGACATATCGAGAGGCGTTTCCGTAGGACCGGAGTTGGTGCTGGCGGTGAAGTAGAGATACTTGCCGCTCTTGTCGAAGGCGGCGTACTCGGCATCGCTCATGCCATCGGTGATTTGGGTGGATTTGCCGGTTTCGAGCGAGTAGACAAAGACGGCTCGCATGTGGTTCTTGAGCAGTTTCGTGTAGGCGATCCAGCGACTGTCCGGGGACCAAGCCGGATTCAGGCCGGGAACGAAGGCGAAGTACGTGTCGGTGGCGATCTTGACGGGAGTGGGATGATCGAGATCCACGTACCAGAGGTTCAGGCGCTTGTCGGTATAGGCAATTTTCTTGCCGTCGGGCGACCATACCGGCTGGAAGAAAAAGGAAGGCGGCTCGCCAAGAAGAATCGAGCGCACGGCCCCCATCCCATCCTGGCTCTTGATGTGAAGGGCATATTCTCCCGAGCGGTCTGAGAAATAGGCGATCCACTTGCCATCGGGGGACCAAGCCGGGGAACGATCGGCGACACCCGGCGAATTGGTGATGTTGCGTACGCTTCCCTTCTGCGCGGGGACGGTGATGATCTCACCGTGGGCTTCGAACGCAGCCCGCACCCCGGTTGGAGAGATGGCGGAGTTGAGAACTTGCCCGGCAACGTTCTCGAAATGAGGCTGCACTTGCGGGAAATCGCCAACAATCTTTACTGGCACCTCATGCTCGCGATGGCTCTTGAAATCATACAGATGAAGCGACCCGAATTGCTCGTAGACGATCGCTCCCGGCCCGGCCGAGGCGGACATGAAATCTTCGCCATGATTTTGGAGAACCTGAGTCACCTCCTTCGTGACGGTATCGTAGACGAACAGGCTAATCGGATTGACACGGGCAGACAGGAAATAGATCTTGTTTCCAACCCACATGGGATTGAAGTCGCTGGCGTTCTCATGCGGGATTTTGACGATGCTGGAGTCGGCCAGATTCGCGATCCAGATCTTCGGTGCAAGGCCGCCGTGATACTGCGACCAGAACGCATGTATGAAATTGGGCATGCCGACGAAAAAGAGCTCGCGCGGCAAAGGAGTGTAGGCGAGATAAGTGCCAGCGGGCGAATAGGAGCCCTGGTATCCCATCGGTAGGGGAACTAGGCGCTCGAACCCTCCCTGGAACGGGACGGTGAAAAGCTGCTCGAAGCGCGGGGAGTAGCTTTGCAAGGGTGAGCGGAAAAGAATGTTGCTACCGTCGGGAGTCCATCCCTCGACCCGGTCCGGACCCGGATCGTAGGTGAGCTGGCGAGGTTGCCCTCCCTCGGCGGGCATGACGTAAACATTGAAATTGCCGGCGTCGTCACTGGTGAAAGCGATCCATTTGCCATCCGGAGAAAATTTGGGATTCGTTTTCTGGCCTGGACCATTTGTCAGCTGCACGGCGACGCCGCCTTTGCGGCTCACCCTCCAGAGCTGGCTGCCGTAAGCAAAAACGATCTCCGTGGCATTCAACGTGGGCTGCTGCATGAGCAGAGGTTCCTGCGGCTGGGAACTGGCAACGCCGCAAGCGACAAAGACAAGGATGAGTGCAAACAGACTTCTTTTCATTTGGAGTTCCTCCGACAGTTCAACACAAATTCGTTCAACAACCCGAAGGCGGACAATTCCCTGTGCCGTTCGCCGTTCGGGAAGGAACTGCTGTGCGCCGGCCCGGGGCAAAAAGAAGAATCGGGCCCGTTACCTTCACGATCCATTTGCGTCTCGCGAACCTGCCTTGCGCCGGAATTTGATCCCGAGAGTGGTGAAGCTGGCGACGTTGCCATCGGCATCGAGCATGAACGCAAGCCGGTGGTTCCCCTCCATGCGCATGAGGAAAGTATCGTACTGAAAGTGCTTGAGAGCGGAGGTAACGGAATAATACCGGAAGTAGAGATGATTGTCTTTCAGGGAAATATTGGCCGTGCCGTAAACGGGATTTTCGTAGGCGCCCTGGTAAGCTGACAAATCGCGAGAAGGATGGGTGCCGGGAGTCCGCTTCGATTGCCAAGACTGTTCCTGTGCTTTTTCTTCCGCCGCAAACTTTGCCGAGAGCTTGTGGAAATGCGCGCTCCAATGCACCTCGGGCAGGCCCAGGAGCACGTCGGCGATGTGATAGCCAAGCACCTGCCGATAGGTGATTCCACCGGAACCCAGGTTGATCAGAACCGAATATCCCGCGTGCAGCTCAGGGATCAGCACCACAAGTGCGGAAAAACCGTCTATATCGCCGGGATGGAGGATCAGTTCGTGGCCGCGATAGTCTTCGATGAACCAGCCCATTCCGTAGCTCAACAGCTTGGAATCAGGGAAAAAAATGGTCTTGAGCGCGCCGTTGGGCACGACGATCTGGGGGGTGTGCATCTCTTGCGTGTTTTTTTGCGAGATCAGACGTTTGCCATTGAAAACGCCATCATTGAGCTGAAAGATGATCCATTTGGCCATGTCGCGCGCACTGGAATTGATGGAGCCGGCCGGACCCTCGACATCGATGTTCATCCACGGGATTGGAACAACCTTGCCATCGTGCTTTTCGACGTAAGGTGTCGCGGAATCGGCGGCTTTTTCCGCCTGAACGACGCTCGTGACCGAGTCGGTCATGCCGAGCGGATCGAAAATGCGACGGCGAACAAATTCACCCCAGGTGCCCCCGGAGACCAGGCCAACAGCATAGCCCGCGGCTACATACATCATGTTGTTGTACTGGAAGCGAGTGCGGAAACCGACGTTTGGCTTGACGTAAGCTAGGCGACGAACCATCTGCTCCCGACTGAAAGGCGCTTCGAAGAGAAGATCAGGGCTCTGCTCGCCGGTGCGATGGGTGAGCAGGTCGCGTACGGTAACTTCTTCGTCGGCGAGAGGATCGTAAAGGCGGAAAAACGGGATGTAATCCCGCACTTGGTCGTCCCATCGCATCTTGCCCTCGTCGACGAGCATGGCGATTGCGGCGGCGGTGAAAGCCTTGGTGCAGGAACCAATATCGAAAAGGGTGTCGGCGTCGACTGGTGTGCCCGTGCGAACGTTGCGAACGCCGAATCCTTCCACGAAGACGGGTGATTGTCCTTGCACGATGGCAACGCTGACCCCCGGCACTTTCCACTGCTTCATCGAAGCATGGATGAACCGGTCGAGAGAAGACCAGTTCTGGCGCGTTTGAGCGAAAGCGCCATTGGCCGCTGTGAGGAACAGAATCAGGAATATAAGAAGCTGCCATTTTGCGGATTTCGTCTTCACCGATAGTTCCTAGTCCTGCTTGAGATTTTCGTCTTCCGGCCTGCGGCCAGGTGGCGTGCCGCTACGCGACCGGGCCGTCTAGAAAAACAATTTCAATGCCAATTGAATGATTCGTGGATTGACGCTGGTGCTCTGAATCTTGCCGAACGTTGCGCTCGGGAAAAACGTCGGCGCTCCGGTAACGGGGCTCGGCTCGATGATATTGCCCCCGGTTGTAGGATCGGAGAACGAGGGGGTGTTGAAGGCGTTAAAGAATTCGGCGCGGAACTGGATGCTTCGCACTTCGCTGTGTCCGAGGGGAGTGGTCTTGAGGATAGCGATGTCGAAATCCCGCTGATCGGGGCCGCGTACGATGCCGTTGCCGCTATTGCCGAAACCCTCCGCCAAGCCGTCGGCCCCGACGACGGGCGGGATGCCGATACAGGCGGTGTTGAAGTAGTCGTTCAGCTTACTCGTCACCGATCCGGGTGTCGCCAATTTGCCGTAGGTGCAGCCGGGGGCCATTTGGATGCGGTCGCCGTCGCCGAAGCCGGAAGTGGTGATGCCGAAGGCATTGAGCAGGTTGCTGTCGGTGAGGGTCATCCGCTGACCGCTTTGGAGGGTGGTCACACCGGATACCGACCAACCGCCCAGGGCGCGGCCCAGGAAAGAAAAGCGTTTGGCGGGACCGGGCAGGTTGTAGACGTAACTGATGACCAAGCGCTGGGGCCGGACAAACCCATCGTACCCGTAGTTCGCACGCAGGTCGTTCTGATTGCCGATCATCGCTCCGCCGTTGGCTCCCTGAACGTATTGAGGGGCGTTCTCGAGAGCCGAAGCCCAAGTGTAGGCCACCTGGAACTGGAGGCCGTAGCTGAAGCGCTTGGTCAGGCTGGCGTTGAGGCCGTTGTACCAGGATGACCCGATCGATTCGAATATTGCCGCGCCCGGAATGCTCCATCCTTCGATCGGAACGCGCAGAGGGATATTCGCCAAAGTGTTTGACGTCTGGCCGCGGATCGGGTTGGACGAGCTGGCGGAGAGGGCTTGGTCGAAATTACGCACCAGGTTCAGGTGCGTGCCACGAGCGCCCTGGTAACCGATTTCGAGCATCCAGTTGGCGGCCAGTTCGGTCTGCAAGTCCATGCTGTACTGCTGGATGAGCGGAGGACGGAAGTTGGGGGAGAAGGACTGGGTGGTGAGTTGTGTTGTGGGCGAGTAGGGCGGGAAATAGGGAAGAGGTTGGGCCAGAGGGGGAAGTGCCGTCGAGATGGATGGCGGAAGAACGAATTCCCGAACGCTTCCCCAGGGCCAGGCGGCGATCAATTGCAGGTAGGGCTGGTTGGTGACGCGCGCCGCGTAGATGCCGTAGCCGCCCCGCAAGACCAGGCGATCAGTGCCGGGCAATTGCCAAGCGAATCCTAGTCGGGGTTCCCACACGTTCTGGTCGGCGTTGTTCATGGCGGTGTTGGTGCTCGCTCGCCTAACGCCGGGAGGGATTGTCCCGCCGGAGTAGTTGGAGGCGACGACGTAACCCTCAAGTGTGCCGGAAGCGGGCGGATTCGGAATGGCCAATGCGGGATCAAAGATCGAAGCGCGACCGAGCGCGTCCCCAATGTTCCCTTCCCGCTCGTAGCGAAAGCCGAGATTTAAAGTGAGGCGAGGCAGAACCTGATAGTCGTCTTCCGCGTAGAGGTTCCCGTCCCAGACTCGCCAAGCGCGATCGGCGAGGAGCGGCGCGTCGACACTGACGAGCACATTGCCCTCGAGGAAATCCGGAAAGGAGGGGAAGAGAAGAGCGCCGAAGTAGCCGAAGCCATCAAAATTGACCTGGCTGCGACCAATTCCGCCCCCGAAATACAAGGTGTGTTTCCCGCGAAGGTAGGTTACCTGATCGCTGAAATCGTAAAAATTCTGGGCCATGATGCCTATGCGCTGACCGTTGCCGCCGAGGTTGAACCCGCCGTCAACGACGATCGACGGGTACGGATTGTCGAAGGCGGGAGCGGGCACGCAGAGACTCGAAAGGGTAACGGGGCCCGAGCCGCCGCACCCGGCCGCATTGGCGAAACTCACATTCGGGTACGCTTGCTCTAGACCGGAAGACAAACGGTGAAAACCAATCACGGCTTGGTTCAGAAGATGACTGCTGAAGGTGTAGGTGTGAGTCAGGGAGAAGTCACGAAAACCATTCGGAACGCTCTGCGAAAAGCCGGGCAGTGTAATGGCGGGCTGCCCGAGCTGATTGGGCGGCAGGCTGCCCGCTTGGTTGCTGTTCATGAAGAAAAACTTACCGGAGAGATGGCTTTTCGAGCCCTGGTAGAGATCGAGATCGGTGACGAATTGATCGTCGTTGTAGATGGAAGGAATGCTATAGGTGGTCGCGCCTGTCGTGTTGTTTGTGGGCGCGGGAACGAGGAATCCGCCAGGGGTCTGGGCATTGAGCACGGCCAGGGCCGTCGGTGAGATATTCGAGCCGTCGCTTGCGACTGGTATCCCGAAGATCCCTGCCTGCCCCGCAAATTCAGCGCCGAGCGCGGCCGCGGTGCGGCTGCTGGCGCTGTTGGTGAGGCCGACGGGAAGAGTGCCGGTGGTCAGGGAGTTCGGGTCGAGTCCGTCTTTTTCGCGAGTGCCCTGATAGGAGATAAAGAACAGAGCCTTCTTCTTGACAATTGGCCCGCCAAAAGTGAATCCGAACTGGTTCTGATTGAGCACGCCGCGCTTTTCGCCGCTTGCGTTGAGGAAGAAATCGTTGGCGTTGAGATCGGTGTTGCGAAGGTATTCCCAGACATCGCCATGGTATTGATTGGTTCCCGATTTCGTGACGACGTCGACGTTGGCGCCGGCATTGCGACCGTAGGCGGCGCTGTACTGCCCGGTTTGCACCTTGAATTCCTGAATCGAATCGGGATTGGGAACGGGAACGCCTCCGCTCAGATACCCCGCGCTCATCAGATCATTGACTTGGGTGCCGTTCATCTGGAAATTGTTGTTGTTCGTTGCACCCCCCGCGATCGAATAGGTGCTGTCGCCGGTGCTCAGGCTGCTGCCCCCGCGGCCGATCTCGACGGCGTTGTTCACGCCGCCGGAGACCCCGGGCATGAGTCCAAGAATCTGGGTGTAATTGCCGGTGACCATGGGCAGGTTCTCGATCATGCGCTGGTCCACCACCTTGCCGAGTGCGGCCGATGTAGTTTGCAGTTGCGAGGCTTCCGCTTGCACCCTCACCGCCTGCGAGAGGGTACCCACGACCAGGTGCACGTTGAGCGTGGAGGTTTCGGTGACGTTTACGTGGATGTGCGCGTAGCTCGCGACTTTGAACCCGGGGTGCGAGACTTCAACCCGATAGGAACCGGGCGGCAGAAAGGGTGCCCGATAGGTGCCAGTTGCTCCGGTGACAAAGGTGCGCGTCGCGCCGCTTCCTTCGTTGGTGATGGCGACCGTGGCGCCGGGAACGACCCGGCCGGTGGGATCGGAGACCGTTCCGTTCAGGGCGCCGGTGCTCGCCGTCTGAGCCAGGGCAACCCTCGCCAGGCCGTTGAAACCGAGCAAGATGACTAGGATGAGAAAGAGACGCAGTGCGTTTTTCATCTTTCGGTTCCTCCTAGTTGACGACCAGCGAAACCGTTCCTAGCGTTTGGGGGGAGGGTATCTCCCACGCCTTACGCTCCTCCCGGCAAGGGTGCTTCGGCGAGGAGAAAACCGCAGGACGGGAGCAGAACGACTCCAAGGCATCGTTCCTGAAGGCTGCCTGCGATACGGCTTGGTCTGCTTCGGTGGACACGACCCCGCCACTCCGCGACGTGGTAGCGTCGCCGCCCTTAGCACATCGCGCCGCTCCTCAACCTGTCTCACACGTTACGCCGCAGGCTTATACGCCAATAAAAATGAAATGTCAAGCCTTCGTTTTGTATTATGATTGCAAGCGTTTTTGCTACTGAATCAAATGTGACAGTTTCCAGGACCGGGCCGATTCTTGGAATCGGTTCGGAAGGGGAAAAGAGCACTGCTCCGATTGCGGTATTCGAATGGAGGCGTCATGACGGAGTTGCACCTCGAAACTCGGAACCTCAGCGAACTGATTGCACGCCTCAGCGCCAAACGACAGGAAATCATGCGGCCCGTGCAGGAGCACCCACACGAGTTCGTGCTGCTGACCGTACGCGAACTGGCGAAGCGATTGGGCACCGACACTGCTACCCTGTTGCGGATCGTGCGCGGCATGGGCTTTCCGGGATTTCGAGATTTCAAAGAGTACCTCCACGCCGTCTCCACTATGCAATTCAGGGTGGTGAGCGCCTATGGCGAAGAAGCTCCGGATTCCGACCTTGCCGCTCACGTTCGCCGGTCGCTCGATCAGGCTATCAAGAATATTCAAGGGCTGAAGAACAGCCTTGACGTGGAACGCGTCATTGCACTGTCCAGGAGAATTTATGCCGCCAGGCGAGTCCTGCTCTTTGGCGGCGATTTGAGCATCTCTCTGATCACGTTCCTTCAGTACAATTGCACGCTATTAGGGATTCCAGTGGAAGCCGCCCTAACCCCCGGTCAGACCGTGCACCTGGCCCGGACAGCGGGCCGAAAGGAACTCGTTATTGGCATCAGCTTTCAGCGCGGGCTCCGCCAAACCGTGGAAGGCTTGCAGCAGGCGCGAGCCAATGGCGCATATTGCGTGGGCTTGACGGATACGTTCGTTTCGCCAATCGCTCGCTCCGCCAATGAAAGCTTTCTGGTTTCCGTACAGGCTCCATTTGGCACTTCCTATGCGGCGCCGATGGCATTCTTGAGTGCGTTGGTCACGTCCTGTGCATACTTTCACCACGATCGCACCCTGGCGCTTATGCGCAAAGCGGACGAGGAGCAGCGGCATGGATTCCGCTGGTATCCGGAATGAAGCTTGTTCGAAGATTCGCACGCAGAGAGGAACAGTGATGCGCACGCTCTCTGCCTGGAGGTGAGCCTTGCGTCGAGCCGAGTGGATTTTCGTTGCTTTCTCTCTCGTATTCGGGGCAGCGCTCTGGCCGCGCCTCGCCGCGCGCGCCACTGCCGAGCACCCGCCTACGCTCGTCCAGCTTTTCACCAAGCAGGACGAGATGATTCCCATGCGCGACGGCGTGCGTCTGCACACCGAGATCTATATTCCTCGCCACGCCGCCGGACCGTTCCCATTTCTGCTCACCCGCACGCCCTATGGCCTGAACGACGCCCCCGACGGCTACTCGCGCTTGCTTGCCGGCTACCGGGCCATGTTTTCCGCCGGCTACATTTTCGTCTTCCAGGACATCCGCGGCCGCTTCAAATCCCAGGGCAAATTCGTCATGCTGCGCGACCCGTGTGAGCCCCCGCGCCCGGGCTGCATCGACGAAGGCACCGATACCAACGATACGATTTCCTGGCTGCTGAAGAACGTCCCGGACAACAACGGCCGGGTCGGCATCCTCGGCATCTCCTACGGCGGCTGGCTCACCGCCATGTCGCTGCTGCATCCGAATCCGGCGCTCAAGGCCGCTTCCGAGCAGGCGTCGCCGGCGGACATGTTTCTCGGTGACGATTTTCATCACAACGGCGCCTTTCGCCTAAGCTACGGCTTTGAATACACGGTCAGCATGGAAAGTGGAAAAACGATTACTCCCTTTCACTTCAGTAGCTACGACCTATTCCCTTGGTATCTAAGACTGGGGCCCCTTTCGAACGTCGACCGGCGCTATTTCCACGGCAGGATTCCCACCTGGGAGAATTTCGTTCACCATCCGAATTACGACGCGTTCTGGAAACGCCAGGCCGTCTGGCCCTATTTCGAGCGATTGACGCTCACCGTGCCCAACCTCAACGTAGCCGGCTGGTGGGACCAGGAGGATTTCTGGGGCCCGATACATATCTACTTCGCCTCGGAAAAGCACGACGTTCACCACGACAATTATCTCGTCGTCGGTCCCTGGAACCACGGCGGATGGGCGCATGGCTTGGGAAACCATCTCGGCCCGATCCAGTTCGGCACGCCAACTAGTCAATATTTCCGCCGCAAGATCGAAGCCGCTTGGTTCGCCTACTGGCTCAAGGGGGAGGGCCAGCTGCCGTTCGCCAAAGTCTCCACTTTCCAGACCGGCTCCGATCGCTGGATGAAATACTCGGCTTGGCCGCCAAGCACCGGCATCACTCACCGCAAGCTTTATTTCCGCGGCGACTCCCGTCTCGCCTTCACTCCGCCCACCGCGAACGGCCCCGACGCCTTCGATAGCTACGTCTCCGATCCGGCCTTTCCTGTGCCCTATCGCCACCGCCCGATTCAGGAGACCTACGGACCGGGCAGCAAGTGGTACACCTGGCTTGTCGAGGACCAACGCTTTGTCTATCTGCGCCATGGCGTCGTCGCCTGGGAAACGGCTCCGCTCACTCAAAACCTCACGGTCACCGGCAGAATCGTGGCCCACCTCTTTGCCTCAACCACCGGCAGCGACAGCGACTGGGTCGTGAAGCTCATTGACGTCTATCCCCAACACTATCCGCAGGACGTCCAGATGAGCGGCTACCAACTCATGATCGCCGACGAGATCTTCCGCGGCCGTTTCCGCAAGAGTTTCGAGCACCCCGAGCCGATCACTCCCAATAAGGTCACCCGCTATGTCTTCAGCCTGCACACGAACAATCACACCTTTCTCAAGGGTCACCGGATCATGGTGCAGGTGCAGAGCACCTGGTTCCCGCTATACGACCGCAATCCGCAGAAATACGTTCCGAACATTTTCGAGGCGAAAGCTTCCGACTTTCAAAAGGCCGCGCAACACATCTACCGGTCGCGCCGCTACGCCTCCTACATTGATCTGCCCGTTGCCATGCACTGAATACGGGCACAGAACCGGTAACCCTGGTCAGTGATTGCCCGGGCGAGTACGCGCTTCATCACAGCCAATTCAGCGCGGAATTCGCTCCCCAGGTGCGCGATATCGTAGTGCTTTACGTCAACCCACCGGAGAAGGCAATCGTTCTGAGCGTCGACGAAAAGAGCCAGATTCAGGCGCTGGATCGCAGCAGCCGATTCTGCCGCTACGGCCCGGCCTGTCGGAAAGGCCGATCCACGATTACGAGCGGCACGGGACCACAACGCTGTTTGCCGCCTGGAACGTTCTGGAGGGCACGGTCATCGGCCAGTGCCAGCCGCGGCATCGGCATCAGGAGTTTCTCCGATTCCTCGACCGCATCGAGCAGTCCATTGACCCGGGCCTGGACGTTCATCTCGTTCTGGACAACTACGGAACTCATAAGCATTCCGCAGTGAAGAAGTGGCTGGCCGAGCGGCCACGCTATCAGGTGCACTTCACATCGACCGGTTCATCCTGGTTGAATCAGATCGAGCGTTGGTTTGGCGAAATGGCCCGGAAGCGCATTCGCCGCGGCAGCTTCGGCAGCGTCCGCGCACTGGTCAAAGCCATCCAGGATTACGTCCGGCAAGACCACAAGAATCCACGACCTTTTCAGTGGGTGGCCAGCGCCAGCCGGATCATCCGCAAAGTCAACAAATATAAAGAAATTTGGGAAACAGGAGATTAGGTGGCGCCGGAGCGGTTCGGGACCATTCCGCGGCGAACCAAGTCGTTGCCTGGTCCACGGGATAGGGGGCGCAGTCCGCAGGAAAAAACCTGGGGCAGCCCGGGAGATGGCGACGCGTCCGAGAAATCACGCGAGAAACGGACCTGGGCGCGGCTCGCCTCGATTCGGAGGACGTGCGGCCAGTGGCCGAATCGCCCGCTGGCGCGCTGAGCGCCTAAGTGTGGTTGCAGCGCACCGATCCGTTTCCCTTCGGTTGTTCCTGGCGGCGAGGAGGGGTCCATTCTGCATGGCGGGTCCAGACGCCATCGGGCGCCAGGTCTGCGGTACTGCGGGTGATCGACAATTGAATTCGTCTGATTTTGAGTTTTTCAGGTATATAATTCGCGCTAAAGGGCCTCAGGGAATCGTAGCGTCGGAGGTGGTACATGACTGCCGAACCCAAGGTGAAAATCCCGAAGCAGGGCGACCACGTCAATGCTACTCAGCACCAAGGCATTTTTGAGGTGGTTGGCGTCAACACGCTCATGCAAGCGGCAAATATCAGGTTGGCAGATGGGAGCGGTCCGGTCATCGCAAATATGCCTTGGACTGACTTGAAAGTTCTCGACAAGAAATAGGCTCGCGGACCGGTCTCCGCAATTCTGGGGCGTGGCCAGCGTAAGCGTTGCTGGCGTAGGCAAAGACGGGGGTGTCTTGGCCGTTCATTTTGTTCCGGAATCGCATTTTGGCCCGCAACCTGCCTTGCGAACCTGTTCGTGCGAATGGGTTACGCTAAGCCCCCGCCGTCTACCACGAGATAGGAGCCGGTCACCCACTTGGACATATCGCTAGCGAAAAAGAGAACGGCACTTGCAACGTCATCGGGCGTGCCCAAACGGCGCAAGGGGCGATTCGCCGCTTCTTTCCTGAATCGTTCAGGATCCTCGCCCAGTTGATGGCACTCCTCCGCCAGCATCGCCGTGTCCACATCTCCGGGACAAACGCAGTTGATGCGCACGTTATAGGGACCGTAATCAATTGCCATGGCTCGGGTCAGATTGAGCGTGCCGGCCTTGGCCGCACAATAAGCCGCAGCTCGAGGTCCGCCCTTTAGAGACCATCCGGACCCGGTATTGATCACTGTCCCTCCACCATTGCGAATCATGTGGGGAATCACTTCGTGGGATAATAGGTAGACACCTTTCAGCGTGGTATCGAGAACCGTATCCCATTCTTCTTCCCGTAACGTCGCGACGTCTTTTCGGACCGTAACGCCGGCATTGTTGCAAAGTATGTGGATACACTGGAAAGAATCGAGTGTCTGTTCGGTGGCTCGCCTGCAATCCTCCGCGGAACGAACATCGCACGGAATAAACATGGCTTTTCCGCCCGCTCCGACGATCTGAGCCTCGACTTGTTTGCCTGCCTCAGAATTGATATCAAGGACCGCGATTGTAGCCCCCAATTCCGCCAGGCGAATGGCGATTCCGCGGCCGATCCCGGAGCCCGCTCCGGTGACGACCGCGATCTTGCCGTGCAATGAAAGGAGTTCGGAAGCTTTGCCCGCAATGTCCATCAATCCTCCTTTCGAGGAGCGATAGCGTCGTCACTTATCAAGTTATGGTGTGGCTGCCCAGAGCAAAAAATAGGGTTATCTCCCGGAAATCTTCCCGCCATGAATCGGCAGGCACTCACCGGCGGCATCCGATCAATCGACATCGGGAGACGGTATTCTGCCCGCCTCGATGACACTCACGCAGCCCATCATAGCTCCCCAGGAATGAAATCTGCCGCTCCACAAACTGGAATCGTCGCGCGTTCCACCACGGCAACGCTGAAGTGATGGGCGTCACAGACACGAGCCCGAGTTTCGTTTAGTCTGCAAGGGTGCGCCGTTCCTTCCGGGTGAAAGCGGCTTGCGGCCCACAAAGAGGGGGAGAATTACGGTCACATACGCGTTCTGAAGGAGCGGTCCGCTCTTCCACGCCGCAACAGGGAAGGGGGGGCCATTGGCAACGTCCGATGGCTCCTCACAACAAGTTACCGCCGGGGTGCGCCTTCTCCCCCACGCCTATTCGGCCTCCCCGGCGGACCCTTTTTTCAGTGTTATAAACCCTGTCACTCGCACTGGTCTAAAATCTCGGTCACTTCACGTACTCGGAGTCCAAAAAAGGAAATTCCTGGTGGAGGCTTCACGGGGTTTTCGCCTATACTGCGAGCCATGCTAAGACCAAAATTTGGATTGCTGCTATTGTCCCTGGCGTTTGTGGCCGTTGCTCCAGCAATGGCGCAGACTGCCGTGAAGCCTCATCCGATGACGCTGAACGATGTGTTCCGCGTGAAGAATGTGGGAAACCCAAAGGTGTCACCGGGCGGAAACTGGGTGCTGTATACCGTCTCGACGATGGATTTGAAGAAGGACGAACGGACCACGGACTTGTGGATGGTGAGCTGGGATGGGAAGCAGGATATCCAGCTGACGTATGGGTATGACGGGTCGGTGAGTTCGCCCCAGTGGAGCCCGGACGGGAAGTACATTTCCTTCTTGTCGGGCCGGAAAGGCAAGGTGAAGGGCACGCAGGTGTGGGTGCTGAGCCGGCGCGGGGGCGAGGCGCGACAGCTTACCGATGTGACGAAGAAGCAGGGCAAGATCGAAGCCTATCGGTGGTCTCCGGACGGGAAGCGGCTGCTGCTGACGGTGCACACGGGCGGGACGGTGAGCGCGAACGCGTTCAACGATGCGAAAGAGAAGAAATATATTCCGCCGATTGTGATTACGCGCTACCTGTTCAAGCAGGACATCATCGGGTACGTGACGGCGAAGTCGCACACGTTCCTGTACCTCTATGACATTGCGATCGGCAAAATGAAGAAGCTGACGGCCGGCAAGAAATACGACGAGCGCAATGGCGTGTGGTCGCCGGATGGGAAAGAGATTGCGTTTATCAGCAATCACACGGCGGAGCCGGAGCGGAACATCAACACGGATGTGTTCGTGGTGGCGGCGAAGGCGGGATCGGAACCGCGGCAACTGACGCACTACACGGGCGCGGACGTGGGACCGCTGGCGTGGAGCCCGGATGGAAAGGAAATCGCGTTTTTGCGCGGCGGGCACACGAAGTATTGGCAGTATCAGGAGGATCGGCTGGCGGTGATTGCGGCGGACGGCAGCGGGCACGCGACGGTGCTGACCGCGAATTTCGACCGGCCGATTCATGATCCGCAGTGGACGCCGGACGGCAAGCACGTCATTGCGCTGGTGACGGATGACAGGAACCGCTATCCGGCGAGCATTAACGTCGCGACCGATACGGTGAAGCGGATGGTGGACAGCGAAGGCGCTTCGTGGGGCCACTCCGGAAAAATGGGACATGAGGCGCTCCTGTGGACCACCGACACGAAGCCGAACGAAGTGTACGCGCTGAGCGACGGGCATTTGCGGCAGTTGACCCACCAGAACGCGAAGCTGCTGAGCGAGTTGGTGCTGGCCAGGGCTGGGAATATGGATGCCACCAGCAAAGACGGCACGCGCGTGGATGGACTGATTACGCTGCCGGATCAGGCTGGGGCGACGAAGCCGTATCCGATGCTGTTGTGGATTCACGGAGGGCCGCAGGGGCAGAGCGCGCATGGGTTTTCGGCGATGCGGCAGTTGTTTGCCGCGCGCGGCTACGCGGTGCTGAACGTGAATTACCGCGGCAGCGACGGGCGCGGGATCGCGTATCAGAAAGCGATCTGGGCGAACTGGGGCGTGGATGAAGTGCAGGACATCGAAGCCTGCGTGAACAAGGTCATTCAGGAAGGCATCGTCGATCCGAAGCGCATGGGCGTGGGCGGCTGGAGCTACGGCGGCATCACGACGGACTTCATGATCGCGAGCACGAACGAGTTCAAGGCGGCGGCCGCGGGCGCAGGCATGGGCAATCCGCTGGGGCTGTATGGCGTGGACGAGTACGCGAACCAGTATAACTTCGAACTGGGCCCGCCGTGGAAGAATCTGCAGACGTATCTCAAGATCGGGTATCCGTTGCTGCATGCGGATCGGATTCACACGCCGACGCTGTTCATGGGCGGCACGAGCGACTTTAACGTGCCGGTGGTCGGCGGCGAACAGATGTACGAGGCGCTGCAGACGCTGCACGTGCCCTCGGCGCTGATTGTGTATCCGCAGCAGTTCCACGTATTCACGCGGCCGACTTACATTCGGGACCGCTTCCAGTACTGGTTTAACTGGTACGACAAGTGGGTGCTGGGCAAGAACGTGAAACTAACGTATCTGCCGTGGGCAAAGAAGGAAGCGAAGAAAGAAGCGAAGAAGAAGGCGGGGTAATTCGCTGCGTAATGCAGGAGGCCGCCCGAAAAAGGCGGCCTTTTTGCCTGACGATGGACGCGAGTATCACTATATTGTGCAAGTCTCGATAATGGAGAGCAGGGGGTACGGCGACAAAGGCGGCGGACCATTCCGGGCGGAAACTGCCTTCAGAATTCTTGAGTGCCGGCGGCAACTGATTTTTCATCTCTAATCCTCAATCCGCAATTTATCGATCAAGCGGCGATCACTCAGGCGGAGGTGCAGGGTTTCAGCTGGAATGATCAGTTGGTTGACCGTTCCAGTAGCATGCCGTTCTTCTTGAAGAGGGCTCGAATTTCGTCGTCGAGCTTCCGTTGGTTCTCCGTTTGGAACCCTAAGCCCACCAGGACGAACTTCGTTCCACGCGGGTACTGGCGGATTTTTGCTTCGAGAAGCATACGCGACATCATGCGGTACTGGGCGACACGATACGATGGCCTGAAGTCTATGCCGAAAGGGTCAGATGTGTCCGGCAAAACCACGTGGTAAGGCGGCTTGGCGAGCGCGGCATCGTTTTCGAGTGACTTGCACCAAGGTTTTACAACGCACATCTGGAGAACTCGAGAGATGAGGGCATGATTGGCGAGCCAACCTTGGTTGGCAATGAGCGCATGGCCGAGCATTTCGCCCAGATATGGGTCACTGGGGGCGCCAGGCCCAGGATGCTCCAAGGCACTCTTTTTGCCGGACCATTCCCGTGTCCACTTCACATACCGCTGCCAGATATACTTTTCGTCCGACTTCCTTCCGTACAAGGTCAGGTAAGAGGCAGCATCCTCCACGACGCCCGGGTCCGGGTTGTTGAGCGCTTCGTCGGCAACTTCGTTTAGGACAGGGCCTGCGGCCTGGTCGTAAATCCGCCGAAACATAGAATCGCTGCAATCGGGTTCCTTCGTCGCGATCTGGCGCTTCAGCAGCCGACGGGCGTCATGAGGACTGAAGCGCACCAGATACGCGAGCGCCTCGCCGTACGCTATGCACGCATAGGGACTTGGAGGTTGGTTCAGCTTGGCGATCATCTGCGGTACCGCGGCGCCGGTTCCGAAGCGGACGAGAAGCGAGCCGAGCAGGTCCTCCCGCCGCTGGGCGGATGGGTTCGTCTGGTCCGTCGTCTTGATCTTGACGAACGCATCTGCCCACAGACGCTCGAACTGCGGAAGGGGCTTGGCAGGCAGAAACGTGAGGGCCTGGGCCGAGAGGGGAGGAGTGGGCGAGCCGATTTCGGCGAGAATCTCCTTGCGCGCACCGGTAGGGTCGAGCTCGTACCAGCGCTTGAAAGCTACCGACCTCAGGTCTTCTCGGGAGTAAGGACTGCTGTAATGGTCGCTCATCGGGGGCGACTCAGCGAGCGTTCGCAAGGCGGGTAGAATGCCCGGCGAATCAAGCATGCCCCAGCGTTGACGCAGGTCGTCGATTTGGCTCAGGACGTCGAGATCAAGGAAGGAAACTGCGAGCCATGCCCGCATTTGTGACTGCACTTCGGGCGGCTCGGGGCTTGGGGTTGGCTCGAGGTTTAGCAGAGTTTGAACCGTCTGCGCCCGCGCCGCGCCCTCCTTCTTCGAGACGGAGGAAAACACGGTTTGCCAGAAGCCGGATTCGAAGCGTTGTTTTTGCCGGAAAATGCTTTTAGCCGACGATCCTGGTCTCACATGCAGGAACGACATCGTGGTGACAAACAGGGTTGTGATGGGAAAGCCCGGTTCGTCGAGCCTCTTATTCATGGATGCGATGGCGAGATCGCGTATAGAGTCAGGCAGTCCTATAAGGCCCAGGCTGCACTGTTCCGCCAAGGGGGTATAGCCTTCGCGCAATTCGTACGTCATCGCGTTAACCGTAGCCGGCGTTGCAAGGTATCTCAGCTGGGCTGCGGCGACTTCGGCTAACGGCCCGCCTGATTTCAATCGCTGGAGAGCGGTCCCGAGCGTCGCGCTTCGCCACTGCGGGGTCGCGGGCACTATGTGCAACTCGATCGGGTTCGATTGCAGTGTAACCGGGTGGCCACTTGGATTGCTCCTTTCGCGGACCCGACGACTGACGATTGTGACACGATAGACTCCCGGCTGGTCGAAGCGAACCCATTGGTTAAGATCGAGCGACAACCTGACTGGCTTGGAGTTGAGGAAGCGCGGCCAGCTCGGCCCCCCTCCCACGCACAGAGCATTGGCGAAGTAGGTGGCGAGAGGATCGGACCAGCCTGTGGGAGGACTCACCTCGGGGTGCTCATAGTCGAATTGGGGACATGATCGGCGATCGGCCCCATTACTCCACGGCGGGATGATGTACTGCGTGTCATTCGGGCTCGTGAAGGTGAGCTTTAGCGGTATGCGCTCGCCGATATGGAAGGTGGTCTGTCCGGTCGCCGTCTGCAAGAAGAGCGTGGGACGCGGCTCTTGCGCGCTCAGCGAGCCGGCCGCGAGGAGCAGTACAGCCAGGATCGGTGTGTGCCCCCACTTGAACTTGAATAGGTCCCTCATCCGCATCTCCCGGACCTCATTATTTTACTGGGAATTTCCATTTTAGACTCGGACGACGTCCCGCAGCATACATCCGACCGGCAGCGAGCGCAGTTGTCAGTTGGGTTCGGGCCGCTCCCCTCTCCGGGGACCTCACAGCGGGCCAGTTTTCGCTCGATGGCGAGCGTCCGGAGATTCAAAAGTGCCCTCAAAGCGGAAATCATGGTTGAATTCACTTCAGGCTTTTGAGTTGAGCGATCAGATCTTTCGTTTGCCCGCGGAGAAGTTGAAGCTCGGCATTCCCGCGGCCTTCGTCTCAGTTTCGGCGCGATGGCGGGGCCCTCGCCGCCTTCGTCGCGGCGTGTGCTGCAGCCCCGCAGCAACAACCACGAGTACGGTTCGCGCTTGACCGATCGCAGTGAAGAATTATGTGTTATAGCAACTATCGTTATAACGTTGCGGAACTCTTCGCCGCATCGGTTCGGAGGAGGTCTGCCGGAGGCGAGGGTCAGCTTCCGGCCTTGAGGTCGAGAGGGCGATCAAAACTCGCCCCGGCAGTCGTCGGCTGCGGCGCGGAGGGCCGGAAGACCAGTTGTCAGTTGATTTCCGAGGGGTCAGGCATTATGCTCGCGGCCGGGTTCACGCTTGAAAATGGAAAACCTGGATACATTCTCGACCGAATCGCCAATCAGAAGCGAATGCCGCTCGCGTGGGCCATCCGCGAGGCGGCGCAGAGGGATGCGGTCGACCTGCAATTGAAAAAATAGAGCCGGCGATGCCTTGGGCCGAGGTTAGGGCGCTGCCGGCGAGGCGAAACGAGATTCCGGGAATGAATTTATTGAGAGAGAGGCACCCCGCCATGTTCAAAGCACGCTTCGTTTTGCTGCTTTCCTGTCTGTCGCTGGCCTTGCCCGCGGCGTTTGCGGCGCCCGTGCCAACGGGCCAGCTCACCAGCGCTCTGCACTGGCGCAGCGTGGGTCCCTATACCGGCGGGCGCGTCACTGCGGTAGCCGGCATCGCCGCTGAGCCCAATGTCTTTTACATGGGCACGGCGGGCGGGGGCGTGTGGAAGAGCGATGATTACGGCCATAGCTGGAAGAATATTTCCGACAAGGACTTCAAGACAAACAATATCGGCGCTATGGCGATCGCGCCCTCCAATCCGAAGATTATCTATGTGGGCACGGGTGATTCCGCTCCGCGCAATACGGTGCTGACCGGGGAGGGGATGTATAAGTCCACCGACGGGGGAAAGACTTGGACGTACATCGGGCTGGGCGAGACCCATATCGTCAGCTGGATCCTTGTGGATCCGACGAATCCCGACGTGGTGTACGTGGCGGCGCTGGGCCATTTGTTCGGGCCGAATCCGGAACGCGGGGTATTCAAGAGCACCGATGGTGGCCGGACCTGGCAGAAGATTCTGTACGTCAACGACGACACGGGCGCGATCAGCCTGGCGATGGATCCCGCCAATCCGAGCCTGATTTACGCCGCGATGTGGCAGATGTCCCGGAGACACTGGACATTTTCGAGCGGAGGACCTGGCAGCGGCATCTACAAGACGACCGACGGAGGGGCAACCTGGACCAACATCACGCACCGCCCGGGGCTGCCGACCGGTATTTTCGGAAAAGTGGGCATCGCGGTGGCACCGAGCAGTCCCAACGTTTTGTACGCGCTGATTCAGGCGGATTACAAGGGTCAGGCGGGCGGCCTGTTCCGGTCCGACGACGGCGGCCGGAGCTGGACGCTCATCAACAACAGCATGGACATCACGCAACGCGCCTTCTATTACATGAACGTCTATGTGGACCCGAAGGATCCCAACACGATCTACCTGCCCAACGTCGGGTTGTACGTATCGCACAACGCGGGCAAGAAGCTGATCGCCATGCATCCGCCGCATGGCGACAACCATGTTCTCTGGATCAATCCGAACGATCCCGAAATCTTCGTCGAAGGCAATGATGGCGGCGCGACCGTAACCCAAAATGGCGGCAAGGCCTGGAGTTCCGAGAACAACCAGCCGACCGGGCAGTTCTATCACGCCAATCTCGACGATCAATTCCCGTTCCATGTTTATGGAGCACAGCAGGATCGGAGTTCGGTGGAAGGGCCGAGCGCCGTGTCTTTCGGGAAGATTCCGCCGGTTTGGAGAGACGTACAAGGCGCGGAGATGAGCTGGGTGGTGCCGACACCAGGCCAGCCCTGGGTCACCTACGGCAGCGGGTATTACAGCTTGCAGTGGAAAGACAATCGCAGGACGGGGTTGATCACCAATGTGAGCCCATGGCCAGACTACAAGTTCGGCCTGGCGGGATCCAAAATCAAGTATCGCTACGGCTGGATTCATCATCCCGTGGTGTTTGCCCCCGGCAACCCGAAAGAACTGCTGATCGGCGCGAATGTGGTGTTCGAGACCCTCGATGAAGGCATTCACTGGAAAGCGATCAGCCCGGACCTGACGCGCAACGACAAGAGCAAGCAGGAGCGGCCAGGCGGGCCGATCAGCGCGGATGTGACCGGCGAGGAGATGTTCGACACCTTATCGTCGATTGCCTTTTCCCCGCTCACGGACAATGTCATCTGGACGGGTTCCGATGACGGGTTGGTGTATGTGACCACCGATGCGGGCGGCCACTGGACCGAGGTGCGCCCGCCGACGCTGCCGACCTGGTCGACGATCACCTGCATCGAGCCTTCGCACACAAACGCGGGCACCGCCTACGTGTCGGCGAGCCGGTACGACTGGGATGACTTTCACCCCTACGTATACATGACCACCGATTACGGCAAGCATTGGACCCAGATCACCACCGGATTGCCGGAAGATCAGTACGTTGAGAGCGTGCGCCAGGATCCCAGCGATTCCAATCTGCTGTTCGCGGGCACCAGCGCGACGGTGTACTTCAGTCTGAATGGAGGGCAGCAGTGGCAGCCGTTGAAGCTGAATCTGCCGGCAGTACGGGTGAGTGACGTCGAGATTCAGCCCGAGCAGCATGCAGTCGTGCTCGCCACATTCGGACGCGGTTTCTACGTGCTCGACAACCTGCAGTTTCTCGAGCAGTTGGCGGGCGCCCGAGTGGCGAGCGAGGCGGCCTACCTATTCAAACCGCAGCAGGCGTGGCTGACCACGCGCCGCGCGTTCGGATTTGGCCCGCCGGGACCGGGCGGCCAGAACCTGGCCCCGGGAGTCACCGTGTTTTTCCACCTGCCGGCCGACTACAACGGCAGCGCACCGGTGAAGCTGAGCTTTACCACCGCAAGCGGCCAGTTGATTCGCAGCTTCACGCTGCACCTGAAGGCGAAAGGCAAACCGAAGCCGCTTTCGTCCAACCCCTCAGTGGCGCTAAAACAACGGGAAGAAAGGTTGACGGCGGTCGAGCCGGGCATGAACCGCTTCCAGTGGGATCTGAGATACCCGAATGCGGTGGACGTGAAGGGCATCTACAATTCCTTCTTTGCGGCCGCCGTGCCCGTAGGACCAGAAGTGGTGCCGGGTAGCTACTACGCGACGCTGAGCTATGGCGATGCCGAGCAGAAGCAGCCGTTTGTAGTGAAACTCGACCCGCGCTTGCACACCACGCAGGCGGAATTGCAGCAGCGTTTCGATTTGCTGATGCGGATTCACGCCGCGCTGAATCGGCTCGATATCCACCTGAACCAGGCCATTGACGCCCGCGACGCGATCGAGAAGGCGATAGCCAACAAGAGCGTTTCGGCCAATCAGGCGCAACCAGCACTGAACGATCTGAACCGCGACATTAACGATCTGGTGGACCTCAGGATTCAGTCGAGTGAAGGCGCGCTGGTATATCCACCTCGGCTGCGCGCCTGGTTGACCTCGATTGCGGGCCAGGTGAGTTTTGCGCTCGTGCCGCCCACGCCCGCGATGGTGCAAGTGGCGGATGGATACATCCGGGATGCGGGTGCGGGTGTCTCACGTCTCGAATCCGACGTTGCCGCTGCCCACAAAGTGCTGAATCACTGAGGTGTGGTCAGCGGGTCAGGCTTAAAAGCGATTGGTGATGTGAGACGGCCCTCGGAAGCAGTACGTTGGCGCCGAGCTTGGGGCCAGACCCGGGAAGTCGTCCTCGGCCGAGGGCCTACAGCTTGGTGTTCGGCGTGAGGAATCCCGTCGAAAGGTTTCGCATTTTTCTATTGTGCCTCCTTGCCTTTGGAGTAGAAGACGCGCTGTTTTTTTCCGCACAAGGGTGATCGCGGCGTAGTGTGGACACCGGGTCCTCCGAAATTTTCTCTTCCTCCCCACCCTCATCACGCCCTTCATAGGACATTGTCTTGATTTGGCCATGTATCAATAATCGCCAGGGATACGGGCACGCCCGGCACATCGTAAGAGAAGATTTCGAAGTCGATGCCGCCGGTGAAGGTTGAGCCTGAGTTCGTGATCCGTGACGGAGGTCAATCGGGCCGGGCTGGCTACTGCGCGATACACTTGGTGGAGCATTGCGCTGAAGAGGTGGGTGATGCCGGATAGACCCAAATTTCCCACGAGCCTCGAAATCGCGCGGCAAGCGAGGCTGCGGCCGATTGCTGATGTTGCTTCAGCGCTCGGCATTGAAAGCGACGAACTCGAACTTTACGGCCGGTACAAGGCGAAAATCTCCCTGGCGGTTCTCGATCGGCCGCGGAATCGCCCAGAGGGGAAGCTGATCGCTGTCACCGCGATCACGCCCACCCCGCTCGGCGAGGGCAAATCGGTGACGGCCATCGGCCTGGGCCAGGCGCTTGCGAAGCTGGGCAGATCGGTGGCAAACACGTGCCGCCAACCGTCTTTGGGTCCGACCCTTGGCATCAAGGGCGGGGCTGCCGGCGGCGGCTACGCGCAGATTGTTCCGATGGAGGATTTCAACCTGCACTTGACCGGCGACTTCCACGCGGTCACCGCCGCGCACAACCTCTGCGCGGCGATGCTGGAGGCGAGCGTGCTGCACGGGAACAGACTTGGCCTCGATCCGCAGAACATCACGTGGCGACGCGCGTTGGACATGAACGATCGCGGGCTCCGCGCGATTGTCACCGGGCTTGGCGGTCGGCAAAACGGCGCGCCCCGCGAGACGGGCTTCGATATCACCGCCGCAAGCGAAACGATGGCCATTCTGGCGCTCGCCACTTCGCTCCACGATCTGCGGCGACGGTTGGGCCGCGCTGTCGTCGCTTTTACTACGGATGGCCGCGCGGTCACCGCGGAGGATCTCGGCGCAGCCGGCGCGATGACCGTTCTGTTGAAAGACGCGCTGCAACCCAACCTGATGCAGACGCTCGAAGGAAGCCCGGTGCTCGTTCACACCGGGCCTTTCGGAAACGTTGCCCATGGCAACAATTCCGTTGTTGCCGACCGCGTCGCTTTGAAACTGGCGGATTATGTCGTTACCGAGGCTGGCTTCGGCGCCGATTTGGGCTTTGAAAAGCTCGTGGATATTACGTGCCGGCAAAGCGGTCTTCGGCTGGCCGGGGCCGTGGTCGTCTGCACGCTGCGCGCGCTGAAGATGCACGGCGGAGTCGGTAAAATTTCTCCCGGAAAACCGCTGCCGCCCGAATTGCTTGACGAAAACTTGCCTGCGCTCGAAAAGGGTCTTGCGGTGCTCGCTGCGGCCCTCGGCATCGTCGAGCGTATGGGAGTGAAGGCCGTCGTCGCCATCAACCGCTTCGAGAGCGACAGTGATCGCGAGCTGGAAATCGTTCTGAAGCGCGCGCCGGAACTCGGCGCAGCCGCCGCGGCGGTTTCCGATGCATTTGCTCGCGGGGGCGAAGGCGGCCGGGGGTTGGCCGAAGCAGCGATCAAAGCCTTCGATGGGACTGGCGAGATGCGCCTTCTCTACCCCGACGAATTGCCGGTTAAGGAAAAGATCGAAGTACTCGCGACGCAAATTTACGGGGCGGCTGGGGTCTCGTACTCGGACGAAGCGGAACGCAAAATCAAGCTGTACTCCGACCTGGGATTCGCCCGGCTTCCCATTTGCATGGCGAAGACGCACCTCTCGCTCTCGCACGATCCGCAGTGGAAGGGTGTGCCGCAAGGGTATGAATTTCCGATCCGCGACGTGCGCCTGGCGGCCGGCGCAGGGTTCCTCTACCCGATTGCGGGCGAGATGCAGACCATGCCGGGACTCGGCTCGGACCCGGCCGCGGCGCACCTCGATATCGACGAGCACGGGCAAATCATTGGCCTATTCTGAAGCGGCCGCTCAGCGGTCTGCCGCCGGCGAGCGAGGTCATTCGCGGGGGTAGCCGACCGTCTGTGCCAGAATGATTTTTTGGTCTGGGCGTAGCCGCAAGGTTTTTGCCAACGCCGGTCTGTCGATGCTGCCGCGCACCACTGTTGCCAATCCTTCGGAAGCGCAAAAGAGATAGACATTCTGGGCGATGAAGCCTGCGTCGGCGGCCACAAACATGTCTCGTTCCGCGGAGCCGTGTCCCGTTTTGGCCAGATCGGCAACATAAACCAGGTCTACGGGCGCGTCTTTTACGAAAGCTTGCGTTCCCGTCAAGGCGCGGACGTCTTCGCGGAGAATCGGGTTCAATTCATTTGCTTTGGCATCGTAGATGTAAACTCCCTCGGCCGTGGCGACGTAAATAGCGGTTTCCTGCCAGTTCATCGCGGAGGGCGCGGTGCGCTTGTCTGAATCGGGCCGATTCACACCAAACGCGGCCCAGAGCAGGTTGGACATCTCTTGTGCGGGCAGTTTTTTGGGACTGAAGCTGCGCGTCGAACGCCGGTCTTTGAGGGTTTGCATCAAGGGACGACCGATGTTGGTCTGCGGTCTGGGAAGCGGCACAGGTTTGAGGTCTTGCCCCGAGGCGCCAAGCGGGCAGAAAAGCAGTAGCGCCCAGACGAAACGCATCTGGAACGCGCGCGACGTTTTCATAGGAAAGCCTCAATCGGAAATTTTCGCTCGGGATCTTTGCTTGTTGCAGCATACACCCAGCTGCCTGGCCGTGCGACACCCGGCAGCCAGAGTGTCGTTAGTACATGATCTGTCCGGGGCTCGTTCGAAGTCGCCCAAGATATCGCGCCCGTGCTCGATGCCGGCCGAGATGCGCGCGAAATCATCCGTGATGCAGCTGGCGGGAGAAAATGTCCGAAAAGATGGTGCTGCATGCGCATCTGCCGACAGGAGACGCAGCCACAGAAAGCGACGCGTGCGCGGAATGGCAGCCACGCGGAATCAGGAGGAGCTGGCAAGCACCAGCTTCTTTGCCAACGCCTCGAGGCCTTTTCGATATTCCTCCAGATCAACCAGATTCCGCGCCACTCCCGTTTCCATTGCGGCGCGTGCGACTGCCGAGGCTACCCAGACCAGTGCCCGCGGATCGAAGGGTTTGGGGATGATGTATTCAGGGCCAAACTGCAGCGTTTTCAGGCGGTAGGCTTGGCAGACTGAATCGGGCACGGGCTCCTTGGCCAATGCGGCCAGGGCATGACTGGCGGCGACTTTCATTTCCTCATCGATCGCACGGGCGCGAACGTCCAAGGCCCCACGGAAAATGAACGGAAAACCCAGGACGTTGTTCACCTGGTTGGGATAATCGGAGCGCCCGGTGGCCATAATCACATCGTCGCGAGCGGAGCGCGCATCTTCGGGAGTGATTTCGGGATCCGGATTGGCCAAGGCAAACACGATGGGGCGAGGTGCCATCCCCTTCAGCATATCCGGAGTTAACGCACCCTTCGTCGAGAGCCCGACAACGACATCGGCTCCGCGCAAAGCCTCCGCCAGAGTCCGCAGCGGAGTTTCGCTGGAGAAACGCGCTTTATACGGATTCATGCCTTCGGCGCGACCGGCGTAAATGACGCCTTTCGTGTCGACCATGAGTATGTGCTCCCGCTTGACGCCCAATCGCAGATAGTGCGCGGCAGAAGCGAGGCCGGCCGCCCCCGCGCCCAGGAAGACAACGCGCACAGCGTCAATTCGTTTGCCGGTGACTTCCAGCGCTCCCAGCAAGGCGGCTCCGGAGACGATCGCGGTGCCGTGCTGATCGTCGTGCATCACGGGAATAGACATGGTCTTGCGCAATGTTTCTTCAATCACGAAGCAGTCCGGCGTCTTGATGTCCTCCAGATTGATGCCCCCGACGGTCGGCTCGAGAAGCTGGCAAAATCTGATGACTTCTTCCGGATTTTCCGAGTTCACTTCCAAGTCGAAGACGTCGACATCGCCGAAACGTTTGAAGAGGACCGCCTTCCCTTCCATGACCGGTTTCCCAGCCAGCGCGCCGATGTTCCCCAGGCCCAAAACCCTGGTGCCATTGGATACGACCGCGACCAGGTTTCCTCGGGCGGTAAATTCGAAACTCAACTCAGGCGATTTGGCAATCTCGCGGCAGGGCTCAGCCACTCCCGGGGTGTAGGCCAAACTCAGATCGTCTTGGGTGCAGCACGGTTTAGTTGGGATAACTTCGATCTTGCCCTTGCGGCCCATCCGGTGATATTCGAGTGCGTCTTGCTGGCGCGACTTCCGAACCAAAAGCGGTTGCGAGGCAATCATGATGTTCTGTCCTCCCTTCGGTTCACGAGAACCGAGCGACGGACGCGCGCTTTCACCGGCGCGGCGTCGCGACCGTAAGCCCGGATGGAGTTCGGCGGATTGCGTCCGGAACGCGGCCAAGCACGCCGCAGAACGGTCTGAAGCGGATCGCCTCAAGCGATGGTTACGCGGCGAAGTGCTCCACGATCTTGCGTGCGGCGAGCGTGACCATCAGCCGCGCCAAGCCGGTCATGACCATGCTGATGCCGACCAGGATCCCGAACGCCCACAGGGAACTCGCGGGCCAGTGTTTCGCGATCATCAAACCCAAAAGCAGCGTCACGATTCCGTCGAGCAGAATCCAACCCGATCCGGCGAGTTTCCGGTTCTGGAAGAATTCGGCGACGTCCATCAGTCCCTCAGCGAGGAAGAAAAACGCCAAGGCCAACGCGATCGCCGCCAGACCCATCAACGGGTACACCAGGAAGTAACAGCCGACGGCAAGATACAGCAAAGCGACGGCAAGCTTCCACAAGAGGTGGCCAATGCCCTTCAATTGAAAAGCATGCACGATCTGGATCGCGGCACTGAAGATCAGCAGCCACCCCACGATCATCGCGAAGGCAAAAGAGGTCGCCCAAGGCAACGCCATGGCGAAAACTCCCAAAACGATCAGACCGATTGCCCCTGCAATCGCCCATCCCGAAGCATGCCTTAGAACTACTGATGGCGCCGCGTTCATCGCAGGTACCTCCTCGAGGAATCGGCGGGGCTCACGTTCGAGCGGACTCTACCACGCTCGATGGCTGCGGGCAGCCGACTACTCTTATCCCTCCCTTCCTGTGTATCTCGATCGTCCTTCCCTGCGCACCTGTCAAAACTAACAGCGGCAACCCATCTGCACTCGCCCATTGCATCGCCCGATCTCCGGGGGTATGTTGTGGATCAAGCGGCAAAAACCGGAATTGCCGGAAGACGTGCGAATCGGCCTCTGAGGCTGGCGCAGTCGCACGCAGTGAAGGACTCGATGAGCCAATTGGAAACCGACAAACAATTCTTGATGGCCGCGCTCGAAGAGGCACTTCGCTCTTACCGTGAGGGAGGGCTGCCCATCGGCGCCGTGATGGTTGAGAATGGAACCATCATCGCAGCCGGACACAACCGCCGCGTTCAGGATTCGGACCCGATCGCTCACGGGGAAATGAGCTGTTTTCGAAGCGCAGGCCGCCGCGCCCGCTACGACACGGTTACGCTCTACACCACTCTGAGTCCTTGTATGATGTGCTCAGGCACCGTGGTCCAGTTTGGCGTCAAGAGAGTGGTTGTCGGAGAGAATAGAAATTTCCCCGGCAATATCGATTTTCTGAGGTCCCATGGAGTGGACGTATGCCTGTTGAATGACGCCGATTGCATCGCCATGATGGAAAGGTTCATAAAAGAGCGTCCCGGCCTTTGGGACGAGGATATCGCTGGACGGTCGAACGTTTGATCTCGATGCCCGGAAGCCGGTCTTCCCTTCGACCTGAAGCCTCCCCTCACGCGAGCCCGCCGAATTCAGGGGAGCGCGAGAGAAGGGCAAAATTACAAAACGAACTGCTTCGTTGCCTTTGAAAGAACGGACTTTAACTTCCGCCGTCGAATCCAATCCCAGCCATTCGTCCCGGGCACACATCCGCCTCCTGGTGCTGAGAGTGAAAGGTATGGGAGCGGCGCAGGCGGTCAGAATCCGCGCTTCGGACGCTGCCAGTCCGCTCGCCGCCCGCCGCGGCGGTCCGTGCCGATGCTGGAGGCTCGGAGCACCATGGCCTTCGAGAACGGCGGTATGTGGATGAGGCGGGGTGGTGAGACCGGGCCACTGGTTCCGGTGTTGCGTCTTATTGCGCTGAGCGAGCGGAAGAGTTCGCACTGCCTCGCGGCTGTACGAGCGCTTTCCCATTGATTCTGTGTGATTTAGGTTTGGAAAGAGCATTGCCGTCGTAGAACAGGATTTGTGTGCTCCGCATGGGCGGCCAGCGAGGAAAAAACGGGAAAGTGAACGCCCCCGCATTCGACAAAAACGGCCCGAGGCAAAACACGAGATGAAAAATCCAAAGAGCAGGATTCTGGTGACGGGATCTTCAGGGCAGATCGGGACGGAACTGGTGGCGGCATTGCGGAAGCGATATGGGCAGCGGAATGTGATTGCGTGCGACATCAAGCGCTCGGGCGCGGATGCGGAACTTTTCGCGCTTGCCGACGCGACCGATCGGCGCGCCCTGGAGAGGATCATCCGGAAGCACCGGATCGGCACGATTTACCACCTGGTCTCGATTCTTTCCGCGGCGGGAGAAGAGAATCCGAACCTGGCGTGGAAGGTGAACATCGAGAGCCTGCGCAACGTGCTGGAGCTTGCGGTCCGCTACAAAATGGAAAAAGTGTTCTGGCCAAGCTCGATCGCCGCTTTCGGGCCGCATACCCCGCGCACAAATACACGCCAGCTCACCGTGATGGATCCGAACACGATGTACGGGATCACGAAGGTAACCGGCGAGTTGCTGTGCAACTACACCTTCACGAAATTCGGGCTGGACGTGCGGTGCCTGCGGTATCCGGGGATCATCAGCTGGAAAACGCCTCCGGGCGGCGGGACGACGGATTACGCCGTTGCGATTTTTCACGGCGCGCTGCGCGACGGCCGTTACGAATGCTTCGTCTCGGCCGATACCGTGCTGCCGATGATGTACATGCCCGACGCGATTCGAGCCACGCTGGAATTCATGGCCGCGCCGCGCTCGCGGCTGCGCACGCACCTCGGCTACAACCTCTCGGCGATGACGTTTTCGGCGGGCGAGCTGGCGAAGGAAGTGAAACGGCATCTGCCCAACTTCGTCTGCACGTTCAAGCCGGACGAGCGGCAACGGATCGCCGATTCGTGGCCGAGAAGCATCGACGACCGTGGCTCGAGGAAAGACTGGGGATGGCGGCCGCGCTTCACTTTGCGCGCGACGGCGGCGGAAATGCTGAAGAATCTGCGATTGGCGTACCGCGGCGCGAAGGAAGCGGCCGAAGACAAATGAGAAGCTCGAAAAGGAGCCGGGAATTGGGGTGGTCGGCAGGAAAGGTTTCGATTCCAGGAGGGAGGGTTCGATGAAACAGTGGATCCGGCGATCAGGAATCGCGTTGCTTCTGGCTCTCGTCGCATGCGCGGGGCTTTCGCTGCTGCGCGCGCGGGCATTGCCCGACGAGGGCATATGGACGTTCGACAATCCGCCGCTCGAACAGCTGAAAACCCGGTACCATTTCGCGCCCACAGAGGCCTGGCTGGACCACGTTCGGCTTTCGAGCTTGCGGTTCAACAACGGCG
This sequence comes from Acidobacteriota bacterium, assembly GCA_021818865.1. Classification (GTDB taxonomy): domain Bacteria; phylum Acidobacteriota; class Terriglobia; order Acidiferrales; family UBA7541; genus JAKASX01. Next base: position 24,249 of record JAKASX010000010.1, on the reverse strand, counting down.
GGTCAGGCTCGTTCGTCGGGCCGAACGGGCTTGTGCTGACGAACCATCACATCGCGCTCAGCGAATTGCAAAAGATTTCGACGCCCGAGCACAACTACGTGAAGGACGGCTTTTACGCCCGCACCGAAGCCGAAGAGGCGAAGTGCCCGGGACTCGAAATCGATCAGCTGATTTCTATGGAGAACGTGACCGCGCGAGTGCAGGGCGCGGCGACGGCGGGGATGACGGACGTCGGAGCGCTGAAGGCGCGACGCGGCGAAATCGCGGCGATCGAGCGCGAGAGTTTGAAGGCAACCGGGCTTCGCTCGGACGTGGTTACGCTCTACGACGGCGGGGAGTACTGGCTGTATCGGTACAAGAAATATTCGGACGTGCGGCTGGTGTTCGATCCCGGCCACCAGATCGCCTTTTTCGGCGGCGATCCGGACAATTTCACCTATCCGCGATACGACCTGGATTTCGCGCTGTTTCGCGTTTACGAGAATGGGAAACCGGTGGACAGCAGCCGCAACTATTTCCGCTGGAGCCGGCGAGGAGCCCAGGAGGGCGAACTGGTTTTCGTTTCGGGGAATCCCGGAAGCACCGCGCGGCTGGATACGGTGGCGCAACTGGAGCTTTTGCGCGACCAGGTTCTGCCGCTCCGACTGAGCATGCTGGAGAACATCCGGCAGGCATTGGAGAACTACTCGGCGCAGGGTGCCGAACAGGCGCGCGAAGCGGGAGAACTGATTTTTTTCATCAGCAATTCCATCAAATCGCTAAGCGGCCAGGAAGAGGGATTGAAAAATCCCGAACTGATGGCGCTCGAAGAGAAGCGGGAAACGGCTTTCCGCGCGCGCGTGGCCGCGAATCCCGAATGGCAGAAGCAATACGGCGATTCGTGGGAGCAGATCGCACAAGCGGAGCAGAAATACGGAGCCAACTTGAAGCCGCTCGCGTTCCGCTCGCTCGGCTTCGCGCCCCTGGCGCAGCGGGCGCTGACCACCGTTCAATACGCCGCGGAAGTGACGAAACCCGACGCGCAGCGGCTGCCGGGATTTCACGACGCGCAATTGGCTTCGCTGCGATTCCAGCTTCTTTCACCCGCGCCGGTTTATCTGAAGATGGAAGAGGCCATTCTGGCGAATTCGCTTGCCGCGTCGCTGGCCGAGCTGGGGCCTGAGGATCCTTACGTTCGGGCGGCGCTGCAGAACAGGACGCCGGAAGAGGCCGCGCAAGAGGCATTGGCGAACACGAAGATGGCTGACCCGGCGTTCCGGAAGTCGATGTTGGATGGCGGAGAGGCCGCTGTTGACGGGTCAACGGATTCGCTGATTGTTTTCGTGCGGCGGCTCGATCCGCTGATCAGGCAGGAACGGGCGTGGTTCGACGAAAACGTGGAGAGCGCCGAGACGAAATACGGGCAGAAACTGGGGCAGGCGCGCTTTGCCGTGTACGGGAAGAGCGCGTATCCGGACGCGACGTTCACACCGCGGCTCGCGTACGGAACCGTGACCGGCTATCCGATGAACGGGACGATCGCGCCGCCGTTCACGACGTTTTATGGGCTCTACGACCGCGCCTACAGCTTCGGACTGAAGGCGCCGTTCGACCTGCCGGAGCGTTTTCTGCAGGTGAGAGACCGGACCGATCTTTCGACGCATCTCGATTTCGTGACCAGCTGCGACGTGGTGGGCGGCAATTCCGGATCGCCGGTGATCAACCGCGAGGGCGATATCGTCGGCCTGATTTTCGACGGCAACATCGAGAGCTTGGTGGGAAATTTCGCGTACAACGAGACGAACAACCGTTCGGTGGCCGTGGACACGACGGCGATCATCGAGGCGTTGCGCAAGGTCTACGACGCGGGCGCGCTGGCCGATGAACTGGAAGGCAAACAGCCGGTTCGGTCGGGAGCGGAGTGAAACGATGCGGCGCGGCAAGACGCCGCAAGGAGTTTCGCGCAAGAAGACAGACATTATGCTGAGAGCCTTCATGGTTCGGCGGGCCGGACCATGAAGGACGACACAATTTCTTGACGCAGCGCGGGTGCGACGCGAGCATGACGAGAAATTGGCGTCAGAGTTTGTCCAGGGCTCGCTCGAAGTCGGCGAGAATATCGCGCCAGTGTTCGATGCCGACGGAGATGCGCACCAGACCTTCGGTAATGCCGGCCTCGAGAGCTTCCTGCTCGGTGTAGGTGGAGTGCGTGGTGGTTTTCGGATGGCAGGCGAGGGTTTCGACACCGCCGAGGGAAACGGCGTTGCGCGCGAGATGAAGGTTGCGGAGGAACTCGAAGGCCGCGGGCTTCCCGCCGTTCAACTCGATGGCAAGCATCGCGCCGGGGAAGGCGCACTGGCTGCGAAAGATGTGCAGCTGCTCGGGGTCGCTGAAAAGCGAGGGATAGAGCACGCGGGCGATTTTGGGGTGACCGGCCAGTTGTTCGGCGATGCGCTGGGCATTTTTGCTGGCGCGATTCATGCGCAACGTCACAGTGGGCAGACGGCCATCGAGCATCCAGCATTCATCCGGCTGGAGAATATTGCCGAACAGATGGCGCTGCATGCGAATCTGCTCGACCAATGCGGAGTCGCGAGCCAACACCATGCCGGCAAGCAAGTCGCTGAAGCCGGAAAGATATTTCGTGGCGGAATAGAGCACGAGGTCGACACCCAGCGCGAGCGGATGCTGAAACGTCGGACCCAGAAAAGTGTTGTCCACCATGACGAGCGGGCGTTTGCCTGTGGAAGAAATTTTGAGCGAGTTCACCGTGCGGCAGAGGCGAGCGAGGTCGGTCATGGCAAGAGTGGGGTTGGCAGGCGTTTCCACCAGAACGACGCCGAGATTCTCCGCCGAACGAACTGCCGCATCGAGCGCCTGTCCGTGACCCGCGAGCACCGGGATGGTCCGAACGCCCCAGCCGGGCAAGAAATCACGCAGAAAATGTTGCGTGCCGCCGTAGAGCGGGACGGTGTAGACGACGCTTTGGCCGGGACGCAGGAAAGTTAACAGCGAGGTGATGATCGCCGCCATGCCGGAGTTGAAGGCCGCCGCGGCCTGGGCGCCGGGCTCGAGAGGAACGGTTTGCGCCTCGAGGATTTCGGCATTCGGATGGTTCAGTCGAGCGTAGATGAGTTCCAGCTTTTCGCCCGGCTGGGCTTGAGCGCGGCCTGTGGCGACATCGAAGGCTCGCTCGGCTGATTCGGGGCTCGAGAACACGTAGGTGGAACTGCGAAAGACGGCGGGCCGCGCGGAGCCGACCGAGAGACGCGGGTCGAAACCCCTCGTCAAAACCTCTGTGGTGGATCGAAACGTTTCCGTCTTGTTGCCATCGTTTTCGGACATAGGTCACCGGAGAAAGAAAAGTTCCAGCGCGAGATTTGACGGCTGGGGCGCGGGTGCGAACTGGCATCGCGCGGAAATCGCCGCGGTTTTCTTGCTGCGCTGGTTTCAAGCGGGGAGGAAAGACTGACCGAAGGGATGGGCCGCGCTGCCGTAAAACGCCGGTTCAGGCTTCTCTCGATAACTCCCTGAACCGGAAATTCCATGGCAGCCTCAGGCCCCATGGGCAATATAACGCCGACGGCCGCTGGATACAACTCTCAGCCCGCGTTGGCGCACAGGCGGGGCGTATGCCCGTCAGTTGCACGCGGAACGAGATGGATTGCAGGATCCGCCTGTTGGGTGTTACGAGACGGGAGGACAGTCGCTCAGGGCACGGCACGCTACCGCCAAGCGTTGTCATTACCGAGCGGCGTAATTTGTCGTGCCTGCTCATCAACGAGAGGGAGGGAGAGATCTGCTGTTTTCTCGACGGGGCGAAAAGCAGATCCCTCGCTGCGCTCGGGATGACAGTGCGAGGTGGTCGCCGTGTTAGGCAGCGCTGCGGAATAGCCGGTAAAGGTCGCAACTTCTCCGCTGGCTACGCTGCGCGGCTTGCGCGGGGCGCCGCGGCGTCCTCTTGTTCTATTTCTCCAGCGCGAAAATTTGTTCCATGAGGATCCATTTTTCGCCCGGTTTGGCTTCGGGCAGCGGCTTCTGGAATTTCCACATCAGTGCTTCCCACTCGCGCACTTTCGGATTCGCGCGGTCCATTTCTTCCTTGGCGGCGAAAGAGAACGCGGGGCCGGCTTCGAGAATCATGAAGAGACGCGTACCGAGGAGATAGATTTCCAGGTTTTCAATGCCGGCGCCGCGAATGCTGCGCGTGATTTCCGGCCAGATTTTCCGGTGGTAGCGTTTGTATTCGGCGATCAGCGCGGGATCGCCTTTCAAGTCGAGGGTAAGGCAATATCGCCGCATCATGACTCCTGTTCCTCCACATTGGCAACCACGGGGCGCTTGAGGGTAGCCGGTTTGTAGCCGCTGACGGCGAAATAAAGGATGTAGAGGTAACACGCGAGCGGAACGATGAAAGCCACCTGAATGTTGCTGGCGTCGGAAATGCGGCCCATGATCGCGGGAAAAATCGCGCCGCCGATGATCGCCATCACGAGAAACGAGGAGCCGCGTTGCGTCAGGGGGCCCAGATCCTTGATGCTCAAGGCGAAAATGGTTGGGAACATGATGGAATGGAAAAATCCGATCAAGACGACGGCCCAAACGGGCACGATTCCCGCTCCCACGAGCGCCACCGTGACGCAAACGAGGCAACCGAGCGCGAAAACGGAAAGAAGGCGTGGCGGAGCGATGCGCTTCATCATCGCCGAGCCGGTGAAACGGCCGATCATGAAGCCGATCTGGTGCCCCAGCAGATAGAAGGCAGCCACGCGGGCGGCCATTCCGGGGACGGTGTGCTGCGCGAATCGAATGACGAAACTTGCGACGCCCACCTGCGCGCCGACGTAGAAGAACTGGGCCGCAACGCCTCGCCACAAGTGGGGATGGTCGCGCAGGGTGCCGCGCGGTGGTTGCTCGTCTGTTCCGTTTCCATCGCGCGCTTTTTTCCCGCTGACGTCCGGCAGGTGCGTGAGGGCAATCAGCACGGCCATGAAGACGAAAATTCCCGCAATCACGAGATAGGGGAATCGCGTGGAACCGGCTTCCGCTGCGCGATAGGCGTGCAATTGCGGCGCGGTCATTTCGGCGATCCGCGCCGGGGCGTGGCGCGAGCCGGTCAGAATGAATGCCGCGCCGATCAGCGGTGCGACGACCGCACCGACGGCGTTGAAGGACTGCGCGAAGTTCAGGCGGCGCTCGGAACTTTGCTCCGGGCCGAGAATCGTGACGTAGGGATTCGAGGCGACTTCGAGAAAGCTTTGGCCACAGGCCATCACAAAGAGGGCCACCAGGAAAAATCCGTACGTGCCCATCGCGGACGCGGGAACGAAAAGGACCGCGCCCGCCGCGCAGAGGAAGAGGCCGGTGAGAATTCCTTTCTTATATCCGACGCGCTCCATCAAGCGGCCGGCGGGAAAGGCTGCGAGAAAATAGCCTCCAAAGAACGCCACCTGGATGAAGGAAGACTGAAAATCGTCGAGGCCAAACGCTTCTTTCATGCGCGGGATCAGAATGTCGTTCAGATTCACGCCGAGCGCCCAGAGAAAGAACAGGCTGGTGATGAGCGTGAGCGGAATCAGGAACCGCCGCTCGGTGAGCGGGGGTGGTGAATACGGCGTGCGCGGTTGCAGGCGATTTTCCATCCGCTCTCCTAGGTCAGCGCGCGGTCGAGATGCACGTAGCCGCCGTCGACGAACAGAAATTGGCCGGTGGTATGCGCCGACCGCGGCGAGAGAAGAAAAATGGCGGTCGCGCCGATTTCTTCGGGTTTCGTCATGCGCTTGCCCAGCGGAATTCGCGACACGATTTCGTCGAGCTTCGCGGACGGATCGGGAAAATTCGCGAGCCATTGGCGGTACAGCGGCGTCATCACTTCGGCGGGCACCACCGCGTTGACGCGAATTCCGGCCGGGAGCAGTTCGACGGCCCACTCGCGCGTCAAGGCGAGGATTCCTCCCTTGGCGGCGGCGTAGCCGGAGGTATTTCCCTGCCCGGTGAGCGCGACTTTGGACGCGATATTGACGATCGAGCCGGCCGACTTTCGCAGCGCGGGCAGGGCGAAATGCGCCATGTTGTAGTAATGCAGAAGATTCCGCTCGAGGGATTCGACGAATTGGCGCGGCGTTCCCTGCTCGAGACCGATGCGGTCGTTGACGCCCGCGTTGTTCACCAGACCATCCAGGCGGCCGAAGCAATCGAGCGTTTTTTCGGCGGCCGAGCGGCAGTGGTCCTCCAGACAGAGATCGGCGGCGAAAAATCGCGCGCGTTCGCGCCCGAGTTCCTTTTCGAGTTCGCGGCCAGCCTGTTCGTCGCGATCGACGATCGCGACCCGCGAGCCCTCTTCGCACGCCGCGCGGCAGATGGCGGCGCCAATTCCCTTCGCGCCACCGGTCACAAGCAACACTTTGTCTTTAAGCTGTAAGTCCATAGACTCGCGCCGCGTTTCCGCCGAAAATGCCGTCTTTCGCCGGCTGCGGCAATCCTTCCGTATATTCCGCGATGATTTCCTTGACCCGGGCGTACCCTGCGGCGAGCAAACAGACCGGCCAATCGGAGCCGAACATCAATCTTTCCGCGCCGAAACAATCGAACACGACGTCGAGGTAGGGAGCGAAATCACGCGGTTGCCATTTGCGCCAATCGGCTTCCGTCACGAGGCCGGAAAGTTTGCAGCTGACGTTGGCGCAGGCGGCGAGGCGACGAATTCCACGCTCCCACGCGGCAATTTCCTTCGCTTTGATTTCCGGCTTGGCGATGTGGTCGAGAATAAATGGCTGCTCGGGGAGTTGGGCTGCCAGTTCGGCAGCAGCCTCGAGTTGGCGCGGAAAAATCAGGATGTCGTAGGTGTAGCCGAAACGCCGGAGCTGGCTCACGCCGCGCACAAGTTCCAGGCGCACGAGGAAATGGTCGTCAGGCTCGGCCTGAGCGATGTGGCGAAATCCGCGCAGCGTGGGATAATGCGAGAAAAATTCCAGACGCTCGTTCACGCGCTCGGAACGCAAATCCACCCAACCGACCACGCCGCGGATGAAATCGTGGCGTTGCGCCAGGTCGAGCAGGAACAGCGTTTCCCGCTCGGATTGGTCGGTTTGGACGGCAATCGTTGCGTCGATGCGGTTTGTGCTGAGCTCCGGGAGCAGGTCTTCGGGGAGGAAATCGCGCTGCAGCGCGGCCATCGCGCCGGTGATCCAGGCGTCTCGATCGGGATCGTAGCGCCAGAAGTGCTGATGTGAATCGAGCCTCATTGCGCTCCCCACCACATGGATGCGTCCGTTTCCTGGCGCTGGCGAAATCGCTCAGACGCGCGTGATCAGGCAGCCGACGTCCGATTGGTCCGAAGCGTTATTTCCCCGAGTCAGAGCGACACTCCGCGTTTCCACGGGATGAAATCGTCCTGGCCGAGCATCTCCGCTTTCGTTTGGCTTTCTCCGCTCGCGACCTGAATCACGCGATCGAGGATTGCTTCGCCCATTTGCTCGATCGACGCGTCGCCGGTGACGATTGGGCCGGCGTCGAAGTCGATGATGTCCGCCATTCGGCGCGCGAGATCCGAACTGGTGGAAATTTTGATTACCGGAGCGATCGGATTGCCCGTGGGCGTTCCGAGGCCTGTGGTGAAGAGGACGACGCTCGCGCCGGCAGCTACCTGAGCGGTGACGCACTCGACATCGTTTCCCGGCGTGCAGAGCAGGTTCAGACCGGGGGTGGTGGCGCATTCTGGGTAATCGAGGACGGCCGTCACCGGCGAGGTTCCACCTTTTTTTACCGCGCCGGCGGATTTCATGGCGTCGGTGAGGAGGCCGTCGCGAATATTTCCCGGGGAGGGATTCATATCGAAGCCCGAGCGCACCTGGCGCGCGCGTTCGGCGTAATCGCGCATAAGCGCGATGAAGCGTTCGGCGACCGCGGCGTTCACGCTGCGATCAATCAGTTCCTGCTCGACGCCGCACAACTCGGGAAACTCGGCGAGGATCGTGCGTCCGCTGAGCGCGGCGAGCAGATCGGCGGTGTGGCCGATGGCGGGATTGGCGGAAATGCCGGAAAAGCCGTCGGAACCGCCGCATTTCAGCGCGAGGCACAGGTGAGAAAGCGCGGCTGGCTCGCGCCGGGCGCGATTCGCCTCGACAAGGCCGAGGAACGTCTTTTCGATCGCGGCGGAGAGCATCGCCGCTTCCGACTGGCTCTTCTGCTGCTCGAAAATCAGGAGCGGCTTCTGGAAGCGCGGATCGCGCGCGCGAACCTGCTCGCGGAGGATGGGAATCTGCGCGTGCTGGCAGCCGAGGCTCAGCACCGTCGCGCCGGCGACGTTCGGATGATGCAGATATCCGGCAATCAGGGCACACAGATTATTCGAGTCCTCGCGCGTGCCGCCGCAACCGCCCTCGTGCGTCAGAAACTTGATGCCGTCGATATTTTCGAAGAGCCTTGGGCTGCGGCCGTCGTCCGCGTCCTCCGTCGCGCTCTTGTCGGGCGGTTCGCTCATGCCGGCGCGATACCACTGCGCGAGGCGCGCCACTTGCCGGCGGTAGGTTGCCGGCTGGGCGAAGCCAAGTTCCTCTTCGAACGCCTGTTTCAAAATGCCGATGTTGCGGTTTTCGCAGAAGACGAGCGGAACGACGACCCAATAATTCCGCGTGCCGACCTGGCCGTCGGCGCGGCGGTATCCGAGGAACGAGCGGTTGCGCCAGCGGGAGACGTCCGGCGCGGTCCAATGAAATTCGGCGCGCTTCGGATGGAAATCGGCGGCCTGATGCCTGACGTTTCGCGTGGTGAGCGGTTCGCCCCTGGCGATGCGGGCGGTGATTTTCCCAACAACGATGCCGTACATCACGACGTCGCTGCCGGGATCGAGCTCTTTCACCGCGAACTTGTGCTTGGCAGGGACGTCGGCGACGAGGACGAACACTTCCCCGCCCCACTGCAGCGTTTCGCCCTGGCGCAAGTCGGCGAGGGCCACCAGAACGTTGTCGCGACTGTCGAGTTGCAGCAAGCTGTTTTGCATCTGCTTCCGCTTCCCGCTCTCCGTGCCCGCTAGCCTTTGGTTCCGGCCACGTTCGCCCCTCGATTCTACGCAACTTGACTGAGCGAGCAAGCGCGAAAGCGGCGCGCTAATCCGATTCGCGCGAAATCAACACGACCAGGCGCCGCGGGCCATGCGCTCCGAGGACGAGAATTTTCTCGATGTCTGCCGTTCGGCTGGGGCCGGTGATCACGCAGACGGACGAACAAGCCATGAGCGTGCCGTTACGCCGAATCGTTTCCATTGCGGCGGGCAAATCGGGCGCCAGTTGGCTCGTGTCCGCCAGGACGATATGCACGGGCGGGACGAGCGACGCTCCGCGGCCACCGCAAGCCGTCGAAACCACCACCGATCCCGTTTGCGCGACCAGCGCTTCGGCGAGCGTCACGCCGGCTTGCGAGTTTTCACTCGGCGCGCCTTCGGACGACCACCGAATCTGACGCGTTCCGCTGAGCGCGAGCGCCCGGCGCACTTTTGGCGAATCTTGCGCGAAAATTTCTCCTTCCGGGATTCCGCCAAGCAGATCGGCCAGCGCGCGGCCGCGCTCGGAGGCCGTTTCCACGACGATGCATTCGGTGGCATTCGCCGCGCATTCGGCGCGGAAGCGTTCGAGCGGGCCGGACACAGGCGCGAAAATTGGTCTTGCATCCGGCGCCGTCCGCGACGATGGCACAGATCGCGTGGCCGCGCGGATCCGCGCGAGAATCCGCTCGCGAGCGGGATTTTCAACCTGCGCCATGAGTTTTTCTCCAGAGCGCGCGAAAGGAATGACGGGGGATTTCCGGCATTTCGCGCGCTTTCGTCCAACGGCGCGCCGGATCGAGCGCCGTTCCCGCGAGCCCCGCTCTTCGCGCCATTTTCCAGCCGAAGCGAGCCGCCCATCCGAACATCGTGAATCGGCGATCGTTTTCCATTGCCCAACGCCAGAGGCGAAATCCTGTTCGTTCCTGCGCGGGGCGCAAACCGGCCGCGATCGCGTTGCGCCGGTTTTGCAATAGATGCCGCGGCAGATCGATTTTCACCGGGCAGACGACCGCGCACGCGCCGCACAGCGAGGAGGCAAACGAGAGATGCTGAAACTCGGCGAGACCTCGCAGGTGGGGAGTGAGCACGCTGCCGATGGGGCCGGAATAAATCGTGCCGTAGGCGTGGCCGCCGATGGTGCGAAAGACGGGGCACGCGTTCAGGCACGCGCCGCAGCGGATGCAGTGGAGCACTTCGCGCTGCTCGGGATCCGCCAAAAGCCGCGAGCGGCCGTTATCGAGCAGGACGACGTGAAATTCCTCGGGGCCGTCGGGCTCGCTCGCCGTGCGCGGCCCGGTGACGAGCGTGTTGTAGCAGGTGATCGCCTGTCCGGTGCCCGCGGTGGCGAGCACGGGCCAGAGCAGGGCGAGATCCTCGGCGCGCGGAATCACCTTTTCGATTCCGGCAATCGCCACGTGAATGCGCGGCAGGCTGGAGCAGAGACGCGCGTTGCCTTCGTTGGTGGTGATGGCGATGGCGCCGGAATCCGCGACCAGAAAATTCGCGCCGGTAACGCCCATCTCCGCGGAGAAAAATGCGCGCCGCAATTCGCGCCGCGCCACGGCCGTCAGTTCCTGCGGGTCTTCGGTTTGCACGCCGCCGAGTTTTTCGCGGAACAGCGCGGCAATCTGGCGGCGAGTGAGGTGCATCGCCGGCGTAACGATGTGAAAAGGCGGTTCCTCGCGCAGCTGGACGATGAATTCGCCCAGATCCGTTTCCCAGACTTTGATCCCGCGGGTTTCGAGCGCGGCGTTGAGCCGGATTTCCTCCGACACCATGGATTTCGATTTCACGACCGTGCGCACGCCGGCGCGCGCGGCGAGATCGGTGACGTAGCGGCAGGCATCTTCGGCGGTTTCCGCCCAAAAAACGTGGCCACCGCGTTCGTTGACGCGGCGTTCGAATTCCTCGAGGTACAGGTCGAGGCGATCGATCGCTTCGCGCTTGATTTTGCGGCATCGCTGGCGCGCAGCCTCCCAATCGAGGAAACGCGCACGGCCGCGTTCGACGGCGGCGTCGTAGTGCTCGACGCCCTTCCGCACGATCTGGTGCAGTTCGCCGTTCGCGGCCGTTGCCGCCGCTTCGCGCAGAAACGCTTCCGCCGCCGCGTTCATTCGCTCCTCATTCCTGGTTGCCGGAATTCGTTCCGTCGGCTTCCGTACGGGCCAAGATGCTCGCCAAATGGATCGTGCGCACTTGAGACTTTCGCCGCCGCAGGATGCCGTCGAGCTGCAGCAAACAACTGGGATCGGTGGAGGTGACGTATTCGGCTCCGGCGCGCTCGGCGCCGGCGGCTTTCGTTTCGCCCATGGCCGCGGAAATCATCGGGAACTTCGTCGAAAACGTGCCACCGAAGCCACAACATTCCTCGGCGTTCGCCATTTCCACGAGCGTGAGTCCGCGCACGCCTCGGAGCAGACGGCGCGGCTCTTCGCGAATTCCCAATTCGCGCAGGGTGTGGCAGGCATCGTGATAGGTGACGCGATGAGGGAAACTGGCGCCTATGTCTGTCACTCCGGCGACGTTCACGAGAAATTCCGAGAATTCGAAAACGCGCTCGGCCAGGCGCTTGGCTTCCTCGGCGGCGGGCGTTCCCGCGAGCAGATCGGGATAAAAGCGGCGCACCATCGCCGTGCACGATCCGGACGGGCAGACGACGGCTTCGGCGCGCGAGAAAACGCGGACGAAGCGCTCGGCCAGCGGCCGCGCGTCCTGCCAATAGCCGCTGTTGAAGGCGGGCTGGCCGCAGCAGGTCTGTTCCTCGAAAAAATTCACTGCGCAGCCGGCCCGCTGGAGCACGCGCGCCATATCCATGCCGATTTCGGGGAGCAATTGGTCCACGAAGCAGGGGATAAAGAGCGCCACTTCTTTCATGCTCGCGTTCCGCCCTCTCGATTGTCCGTTCCGTCACCCGGCGGCAGCGATCCGCAGCCTTGACGGCCCATCCCCCGCTGCCTTCGCGCGGGTTTCGCTCAGTTCAGCTTGTTGGGGCCGACTTCGCCAAACCTGTTTACGCCGCAACTTTTCTGATGTCCAGTCTTTTCGCGCCCGCGCCGCGGACCTCGCGCCTATTAGCAACCGGAGTGGGCGCTCTCCACCCAGGAAACGGGGTGGGAGTGAAAGCCGTCCGTTGGGGAAAACGTGAGGCGAGATTTCCTGGCAGTGCGCCATTTCGCCCTTCAGATTGGGCGACGTGCCGCAGAAGGGCGCGGGCAGCCGCGGGAGGAGGCTTGTGCCGGATAGATCGTAAAGGAGATAGGCGGCGTCGGACGAGGGACGCCGACGATTTTTCATGGCCGCACTGCGGAAACGGATGTGCTGATGAAAGGGCACAAGAAAGATTCGACTCATCCCAAAAGCTGAAGAACACAGTCTTGCCACTAGAGATTTAAGGCCGGCGCGAAACGCAGAAGCGCAGGAGCGTGGGGCCAGCGGGAGGATGCCGCCGGTTGGGAATGCTCTTCGCCGGTTGGCCAGACGCTGAGGCGCGGCGCCCGCGCAGAGCTGCGAAAACCGAGTGACATCGCACGCGGCGCAAGAGACGTGCCGAGACGAGTGCGTTTCGAGCCATGCAGAGGAGAAGAGAAAATGTTTGCACGAATCCTGGAAATGAATGCGAAGAAGGGACAAGCGCACGCCCTATGCGCGGCAGTCGAGAAGAGAGGGATGGCCGCTTGCGCGAAATATGCCGGCTTTGTGGACGGGCTGGCGTTCGTCGCCGAAGACAATCCCGAAACAGTGCTGGCGGTGAGCTTCTGGAAGAACAGGGAAGCGGCCGAGAAATTCCGGATCGAAGGCTACCCGGCCGTGGCCGACGCGTACCGGCCATTCCTGGATGGTGAAATTCACGTGCGTGGATTCGACGTGGCGCTGCCGGGAGTCTACAAGGCGAAGGCGGCCTAAGTTTCCTGAGGGGAGACGGGAAGAATTGAGAGGCGGGTAGCGTCACCCGCGGCCGCAGCATTAAGAACGGCCGCGATGCCCCGCCGCCGGTTTCGCTTTTCTTAACGAAGAAGCGAGCAGTGGAAACGTCTCGGTCGCCTGGCCGGCACTGGGGAAGGCCCCGAGCAGCGCGAACGAACTGGAAAACGAAAGGCAAGGAGGGTAGCTCAATGGCAACCCATAGAGTGGTTTCTCACCGAGCCAGCGAGCAGTTTTATGAGTTCGAGGAAACTCGGCAACTCGTGGTTCTGGTGAACGACGCGTCGGAGCTGATTCGCAGGAAAGGCGAAGCGGCTTTTCACGATTTTCGCGTGGCGGGCAGCCGCTGGCGGCAGGGAGAAACGTATATTTTCGTGCTCGATCCCAAGGGGAACATGCTGGTGCATCCCGATCCGGAGATGGAAGGCAGGAACGAGCTGGACTTGAAAGACATCCACGGCAAGCCGATCGTTCGAGGACTGATTGGCGCGGCCACGACGTTCAGCGACAAACCGGAGGGGTGGTATCACTACGAGTGGCCGGTTCCGGGCGAAATTCTTCCGCGATGGAAGAGCACCTACGTTCGTTTTGCGCGAACTCAGGCTGGCAACGGCTACATCGTAGGCGCGGGTATGTACAACGACAGAATGGAACGGGCGTTTGTGGTGGACATGGTGACGAACGCCGTGGAGCAGGCGGAGAAGAGCGGGAGAGACGCGTTTCGGCTGTTCCACGATCCGACCGGACCGTACCTGGCGAAAGACGCCTATATTTTCGCGATCGACAGCAAGGGCGTGGAAGTGGTTAACCCGGCGTTTCCGAATCTGGAAGGGCGGAATAACCTGGAGCTTCGCGACACGCAGGGAAAGCTGCTGACGCGCGAGATTCTCCAAGTGACGCAGACCAAGGGCACGGGCTGGGTCGATTACATGTGGCCGAAACCTGGCGACAACGTCTCCACGCTGAAGTCGGCCTATGTGGCCAAGGCGAACGTTGGCGGCGAATGGATGGCGATTGGTTGCGGCGTTTATCTGGCCGACGCGCCGAAAGCGGCACGCGTTGCCAAACAGCTCAGCGCCGCGGAGCTGATGAAGCTGGTCCGCGAAGGCGCAGCGGAGCTGGAGGCGAAGAGCGAACGGGCCTATCCGGAATTTCGCCGGAAAGGGTCGAAGTGGTTTGGAGACGATACCTACCTGTTCGTTTGGAAGATGAACGGAACCGTGGTTTTTCACGCCGCCGAGCCGGCCAGAGAAGGCGGGAATGACGGCGACTTAAAGGATGTTCTCGGAAGACCGTTCGGAAAGATGGTTCTCGATGCCGCCAACAGCCCTTCGGGCGAAGGCTGGGTGCATTATATGTGGCCCGAACCCGGCGATATTTTCCCGACCTGGAAATCGACGTTCGTGAAGCGCGCGAAGTTGCCGTCGGGCGAACAGCACCTGGCCGGCTGTGGCATCTACAACATGAAGATGGACAAGGCGTTCGTCGAGGACGTGGTGGACCGTGCGGCGGCGCTGGTGGCCGAGCGGGGGCGCGCGGCATTTCCGTTGTTGCGCGACCGCCAGGGGCCGTTCGTCTTCATGGACACCTACGTCTTCGTGCAAACCCCGGAGGGCAAGGAACTAGTGAATCCCGCACAGCCCAGCCTGGAGGGGAGAAACCTGCTCGACCTGAAGGATTTGAGAGGGAAACCAGTGGTGCGCGAGGAAATCGACGCGGCGATGCAAAAAGGCAGCGCGTGGCTGGAACTCTACTGGTACAGGCCGGGAGATAACCAACCGGCGCGGAAACTCACCTACGTGCGGAAAGTGCAAGCCGGGAACGAAACATTCATCGTGGGGTCGGGAATTTACACGGAGCTGTGAATCGGGACCGGCACGGCAGCGCAAGGATGGCACCTGAAGGTTGCGGCTCGATTCAGGCGCAATTGCCAAGCCGCTCCGGAGCAGGCGCAGCGCGGAGCCGGCGCGGCGACGAGCGCATACGCCAAGCGGCACGCGCGGGAGGGAGAGGATTGCTTGCGTGGCTCAGGAGCCGAGGTATTTGACCACCCATTTATTGATGGCGCGATAGTACAGTTCGCGGTGCACCGGGTCCTGCGGCGAATGCAGGGCGCCGGGAATGCCGATGAACTCCACCGGAACGTCGCGGCTGGCCAGCGCGTGATAGAGCGCGAAGGATTCGGTGATCGGGACGGTGATATCGGCGGTGCCCGAGAGGATGAGCGTTGGCGTCGTAATATCGCCAGCATAGGTGATTGGCGAGCCGGTGCGGTAGAGCGCGGCGCTTTGCGGGTCCCACGGGCTGCCGCCGAGGGAATCGCGCGTCCAAGCCAAATTGCCGGCGCCTGAGAGTTCGTATTCTTCGGTCCAGTCCACGGCGCCATCGGCGACCACGGCGCAGCGCCAGAAGTGGTGGTGCGAAATCAGCCAGGCCGTCATGTAGCCACCGTACGAGTGGCCGACGGCGGCGATGCGCGAAGTATCCACGATGCCTTTCTGCTCGAGCATCTGAATGCCCGAGATGACGTCGCTATCGGGACCTGCGCCGGGATCGCGATAGATGGCGTGCATGTGCGCGTTTCCGAGGTTGTCGCTGCCGCGATAGTTTGGCTCGAACACGAGGTATCCATCGGCCGCGAAGAGGTCGCGCAGCGGACCGATTTCGCCGGCGTCGAAATCCCCGGTGGAAGCCGCTTCCGGGCCGCCGTGGCTGTAAACGACGAGCGGGTAGCGCTTGCCGGGCGCGTAGCCGTTGGGATAGGTGAGGATGCCGTCGTTGATCTGGCCGTCGGGAGCGCGCCATTCGACCTCGACGCTGCGCGGAAAAGCGTAGGTGGAGAATCCGCTATTGAAGTCGGTGAGGCGCGTGGGAGCACTGTCCTGGGTGCGCAGCAGGTAGAGTTCAGGAGGTTGCGTTGCGCTATCGGCGACGACGGCGAGCGCGCCGAGAGACGACACGGCCACTGCAAGGGGATTCAGGTCGCCGAGTTCGAGCGCTTGGCCTTGGCCTTTGAGCGGTTGGACATAGAGCTTCGCGCCGATGTGATCGTCGGCGATAGCCACGAGGCCGCGGCCATCGGGCAGCCAAGCGAAGTTGGCGGCGAGGTTGCGGTCGAGATCGGCGCTGACGTCGCGCGGCACGCCGCCACGGGGCGAAGTGACGAAGAGGTCCATGTTGCTGATCGGGCCCGGGCCGTAGGGATAGAGGTAGGCGATGGCGTCGCCCTCTGGCGCGAAGCGCGGCGTGTATTCATAGGTGCGCTGGTTGGTGATCAGACGCTCCTCGCCGGTGACTACATTCACCGCGGCAATGCTGGTTCTATCCGAATCGCCGTCGTTGGCATTGGCTTGCTGGGTGTAGACGATCCAATGGCCGTCGGCCGACCAGGCGGGCGCCGAGATGCCTCCGCCGAACGGGGGCGCGGTTTCGAGTACGCTGGTCGAGCCGCGAGTGAGCTGCCGCGCGTGGCCGCTCTTGAGTGAAAGCAGCCAGATGTGGGAAGGGACGGGCGGCGCTTGGATCTGGTAGTCGTCGTCGTGAATGATGAAGAGGTCGTTGTGGGTGCGGCGGTCCTTGGCGGTGATTGGCGAATCGTCCGGGGTGACGTAGGCGATGGTCGCGCCGTCTGGGCTCCAGGCGAACTGTTCGACGCCATTGGGCGCATCGGTGAGATCTTCCGGCGTGCCGCCGGAGGCGGGCACTGTGTAGATTTGCGCTTTTTGCTCGCCCACCTGCGCGAGGAAAGCGAGCGTGCGGCCGTCGGGTGACCAGCGCGGCATGCTGAGATCGCGCAGCCCGCGCACCAAGGCATGAGATTTGCCGGCGGCGACGTCCATCACGCGCAGCGTCGCGTCGTAGCGGTCGTGCACCAAGTCCGGACGAACGGTCAGGAAGGCGATGCGTTGGCCGTCGGGCGAGAACTGCGGCGACTCAATCCGCACGAGTTCGCGGAAATCCTTCAGGTGGATCGGAGCCGCAACGGCTTGCACGGCGAAGAACGTCAGCGGCAGCAGGAGGACGGGGAGACGGGAAAAAACGAGACGGCGCATCGTGGACCCTCCAGTCGGAGAAGCTTCGGGTCAGGTTCCACATTGTTGCACAGAATGGGCCGGACGTATCCGGACGATCGAGCGCGGGATCAAAACCCGCGCCGGGTGCGCTGCCAGTCGATTCGCCAACGGCCGCCGGGCATTTTGATCCAGAACAGACACTTCAGCGGGGTTCCTCGGGCGGTGTGATAGAGGGCTGCGGTGCGTTCGTAAAATCCACGGGTGTGCCAGGTGTCGCGAAAGCCGAAGCGCTCGTAATCGAGATGGTGGCAAAACTCGTGACAGAGGGTGCTGAGAAACGTTCCGAAGGAGGTGACTTGCTTGCGAACGGCGGTCTTCATCCAGACGCGAATCAATTTGGTTTTGGGATCGTAATCGCCGAAAAGCTCCATCGTCCATCCGCCTTCCCAGGTGCGGAGGGGCCGAACGGCGAGAACGCGGATTTCCGGCGTTTCGACCTGATAAAACGCGGCGACGATGCTCGCCAGCTCGGCGCAAGCGTAGCGAACGGGAGGGATGGAGGACGTGGCGAGGGACGATTCGACAGCCTTGGCGGCAAGCGCGATGCGGTTGTCCTGGGGAAGGCTGAGCGTTCTATCCTGGTCGCTCTTGAGGAAGTCGGCGAGCAGCGCCGGCCTGCGCGGTGCACGGTCGGTGAACATGCTTTGGCCATTTTACAGGCGTTCGGCACTGAGGCGCACCGCGTTCGCCGGGAGTTTTTTTGCCTTTCGCGAGTTCCCCTCCCCGTTTCGATTTGTTGCTGGCGCGGGCGTGGTTGGCGGGAGGAAGTGGTGCAGGACGGCGCGACCCAGCCGGGCAAGAACCAACAGCGCGGCGTTGTCGGCGGTCCACTGCCGATCGGGAGAATCGTAGGCGAAGCCGGCAAGGACGATCGGTCCGGCGGGTGTTTGAGCGATGCCGACGTCGTTGCGGACGGCATCGAGCGCGCCGGTCTTGTGGTACCAGGTGACGCCGGGAATCGTGCTCGTGTAGCGAGGGAAGGCGTCGTTGTCCATCTGGTGGCCGAGAATTTTCAGCATACGGTCGCAGGCGGCGGGGCTGACGATTTCGCGCTTCTGGATCATCGTCAGCAGTTTGACCATGTCGGCTGCGGTGGTCATTCCGAGGCCGAATTTTTTCGCCTGCGCGCTCGAGCGATGACCGGCGTGGAAGACGTAGCCGAACAGCTTCGTATGCTTCAAGCCCAGCTTCGGCATTCGTGCGTTGACCGGAGCGATGCCGGTCTGCTGAAAGACGATGTTGGCGGCGGTGTTGTCGCTCAAATCGATCATCAGGGTGATAGCGTCGCCGAGCGTCAGACCGATGTGCGGGTTGAGGAACTGAAGAATGCCGGAACCCGGGACGCGGTCGAAGGGCGTTTCGGTTACGGGTTGCGACCATTTCAGCTTGCCTTCCTTCATCAGGTAGAACGCCTCGACCATCACGGGCAGTTTGATCACGGAAGCGGTAGCGACGGGGCGGTTGGGATCGATGCCGAAACGCGCACCGGTCTTCAAATCGACGCCGGCGAGCGTGACTTTGCCGCCGAAGCGGGAAGCAATGGCTTCGAGATGGCGCTGGAATGCGGCGTTAGTTTGGCGCGGGCGAGCGTTGAGGCCGGTGGCGAAGGCAGTTCCAAAGGGCAGAAACAGGGATACGGCAAGAATTGCGGAATAGAAGCGCTTGCGAGAAATCAGACGCATAAGAGGTGCTCTCCTTGAGGACGGGACTGTGACGCTGAGGGCTGCAGCTTTTCCAAACCAACGCCGCCGGGGAGTCGGCGCAGAACTTCTGCCAGCAATGGGCACGTGGGGATTATCGAGATAATTCGGTGACTCACTCTCCGACGGCAAACTGCATCTCGCGGGCATTTCCCACGAGTCTTGAGGCATTGAGAATTTCGAAGCGAACGATGCCGCCGTCATACCCGAAATCTGCAATCACGCCGGGGCGGACCTCGTCGCTTTCCTTGATACGCGCCTCACGGAGCGTGATCGTCATGGTATCCGTTTCCGCGTCGTAGGTCACTTTCATGGCGCCGCCTCTCTCATATATTTGCCGATTTTCGAGGTGATGTAAACGGTGATAACGACTCGTTCATGGGTGGCCTGTTCCACAAGTATGCGTAGCAGCATTGTCTGCTGAAACCGATGATCAAAATAACGACGCATGAAGAACTGCCGTGACGGGCCCGCGGAGGATACAAGTTCCGGGTCGACAAGCGCCTGTTCGGCCTCCATCCGCGGAATCTCGCGGTCAGAAAGGTTTTTCAGAGCGTGAGTTGACCACCGAAACGACTCCACACAGGCCTCCCGGTCCAGCACGGGATTCTAGTGGAACGGCGACTGCTCGGCAAAGAATAGGACAGCCCGAAGCGTTGCCTGCGGCTGTTTTGCGCAGTTCGAGAGGAATAGGAATATTGGACGCACTCGACCTGCGTTCATCCCGCCGCTGCGTGCTACGCTTGTGTCCACACATCACGGTGTGTAGACGTGTGCCGGAGGGAAGCAGAGATGCCTGCCAATCCGGCGACCGGCGAACAGGCGATCGAGCAAGCGCGGCATAGCGAAAAGCGCTACTGTTGGGCGCGGGCGTTGACGTATGATTCCGGCATGCGAAATCTTACATTCTGTTTTGCGACGTGCGCGCTGGTGGGCGCTTCGGTTCTCATCACGGGCACGGCTCGCGCGCAAAAGCCAACCTTCCCTTCGAACGAAGTCCTTCGTCATGTGCGGGCGCTCTCTAGCCCGCGGCTCTCGCCCAACGGTAAAGGGGTTTTGCTCGAAGTGGCCGACTCGACGGCGAAGGGCGGCCAGGAGCATCTGTGGCTGGTCGACATCGAGCGGAACACGGCGCGGCAGCTGACGTTTACTCCCGCGAACGATTCTTCCGGGGAGTACCGGGGCGAATATGACGGCTCGTGGATGCCGGATGGCGGCAGCGTGCTTTTCCTGGCGCATCGCGGCAAATACACGCAGCTTTACCGTTTGCCCATGGATGGCGGCGAAGCACGTGCGTACGTCTTGAAAGTGCTGCCGCGAGTGGACGAATCCAAATCCCCGGACGCCGTGCCGCCGGTGAAAAATCTCACGAGCGAAAAGGCGACGCCGCTCGAAATCAATGTTTCCTATTATTCGGTTTCGCCGAATGGGAAATTCATCGCCATCACCGCACGCGACCCGGAAACGCCGGGAGAAAAGAAAGAACATGAGGAAAAGGCCGATGCCGTTTGGGTGGACCATAACCCGCACGGCACGCGGCTCTACCTGCTCGACCCGGCGAGCGGAAAACTGACGGCAACGGGCGTTCCACCCAACGTCAGACGCGTTGCGTGGAGCAAACGAGGGAATCGGCTGGTGGCGATTGCTTCGGGCATGAATCATGAGGATGAGCTTCACCCGGCCAATAGCGCGTGGCTGCTGGATGCGTCGCGTCCGGCACACCCGGAAAGGCTCACGCGGATCCCCGCCACCGTCGAAGGCGGGACATGGGCAAGCGACGGCAATCATTTCTATTTCCTTGCGCAGTCGGCTGCGGATACGCCGCCGGGTTATGACGATCTTTACGCACTCGATTTGACGAGCGGCACGGTTTCCATTCTAACGAGCGGTTTTTCCGGATCGCTCGGGTACGGGCTGCCTATTGAGACGAGTTCCGGCGTGCTGGAAACCGTGCAGATCGGAACGCGCGAGACGATGCTCGAAATGCAGGCCGGCAGCCAACGGATTCTCCATTTCCCGACTCCCGTCGTGCGGCAACTGGAAACCAACGCAAGAAAGACCGGATGGGTTTGGCTCGGCAACGGAAGCACGACACCAACGACGCTTTATTACGCGGCGCGGCTCGGCGATCAGCCCAGAGCCTTGCATGCGCCAGCCGTCGTTCCCGCAGGATGGATGGCGGTGAAAGCGAAAATCGTGCACTGGACGAATGAAGGATTCGATCTGGAAGGCCTTTTGTATCTGCCACCGGGAGCGAGCGCGGAACACAAGGTTCCGCTCATCGTGGACGTGCACGGCGGTCCCACCGGCGCGTGGGTGGATGACTACTTCGTCTTCAACGAGTTCCTGCTGGGGCATGGCTGGGCGGTTTTCGAGCCGAACCCGCGCGGGAGCACGGGCTACGGAGCGAAATTTGTCGCCGCGAATCACAACGATCTGGGCGGCGGCGATTATCGGGACATCATGACCGGCGTGGACGCGGCGATCGCGCAGGAGCCCATCGATCCGAGCCGAATGGTGCTGATGGGCTACAGTTACGGCGGTGAAATGGCCGGCTTTGTGGAGGGGAAAACCACGCGATTCAAGGCGATTATCGCGGGCGCGCCGGTGATCGATCAGGAAAGCGAATACGGCACCGAATCCGGCTCGTGGTACGACCGCTGGTTCTACGGCTTGCCGTGGGAACACGCAGCCGATGCGTGGAGGCAGAGCCCGCTGGCGTGGGCGGCGCACGCCAAAGCGCCGATGCTGTTGCTTCAGGGCGAAGCGGATACGACGGATCCGCTCGGGCAGAGCGAAGAGATGTATCGGGCGCTCCGACAGATGGGCGTGCCGGTGGATCTGGTGGAGTATCCGCGGGAGAACCACGGGCCGCTCGCCGAGGGAATTTTCGGCATGCCGAGTCCGGAACCGTGGCATGGCTTCGACGCCAGGCAGCGAATCGTGAAATTCATCGAAGCCGCTTTCGCGAAATAACCCCAAGCAGGCATGGACGCTAGAAGCTGTTGCGAAACCTCCCCAGGAACCTGGGTCGGGGGCTGAAGAGTTCGTGTGACAACTTGCAAGCGCTACCCTCAGTGGCTAAAACCGCAGTGATACAAGGGCGCTTGAGGCTCGGCTCCCGACTTTTTCGGAACAGGTTCCACCGTGCCCTGGGGCAAGCCGGCCGGCGGACCAGCCCGCGGAGGCGGCGGGAAAAGGCGCGAAGTTTTGTGGCAAAAGACACAACTTGGAAACTGGGAAAACAGAGCGGGGAGAAACAGGACAGTTAGGAGCGCGGAGGATGGGTGGTGGTGGCAAGCCGAATGCAGTAAAAGAGGCGTGGCTCGGAGGTAAGCCGGACGGCATCGAAGCCGGTCGAAAGAGCCAACGCTACGGAAGCAGTGAAGAAGGGGTATCCGCTTTCGCGACGAGGCAGACGAGATGTCTGGCCCCCGACATGTCGCGGACATGGCAGCCTGCCTGCACGTCCGAAACCTCCGAGATGGGCAGCGACCGAGTACGATAGGGAAAAAGCGCCTGCCGGTTCAGGCGCACCGGCCGACGGGCCGACCGTGCCTCCAGTCGCTGCCTTTTCATATAGTGATGGGCCGCGCGTTCGGGGACCGCGGGCCAAACTTTCCCACTTCAAATCGCGACGGGAACAGAGGTGCCGCAGAGATCCGGTCCGCGCGATCGAGCGGAGAAAACCGCCGTGTCGAAGGAAACGGCACGGGACGCGAGGGGAGAACGAAAATGAAAGTTCGGGATATCATGACGAAAGCACCAGCATCGTGCGGCATGGAGACGAATCTCTGCGCCGCGACGGAACTTCTGTGGAACCGGGACTGCGGGATCCTGGCGGTTGTGAACAACGAGCAACGGGTGGTCGGGGTGGTGACGGACCGGGACATCTGCATCGCCGTGGGAACGCGGAATCGGTTGCCGAGCGAGATGACAGTGGGCGAAGTCGCCTCGGGGAACGTTTTCGCTTGCAGAACGGATGACGACGTTCACACGGCACTGGCGACGATGGCGCAGGGCAGAGTGCGCCGGCTGCCGGTGATCGACGCCGACGGGAAGCTGGAGGGATTGCTCTCGATGGATGACATCATCCAGCATTCCGCATCCGGCAAAGAAGCGAGACCGGATTCCCTGACGTACCACGAGGTCGTTGCCACGTTGAAAAGCATCTTCCAGGCGGCGCCGGCCGAGGTGCGAGGGAGGAAGATAGCGGCTGCATAATGAGTGTCACGAAACAGCGTGACACGCGTTGCGGCGCCCTCCGCGCGAGGCGAGGGTGTTGTCGTTCCGAACGGCGCGTTGCGCCGGGAGGAATCTTGTGTTCTCCCGGCCGGGGAAAAGCAGATCCCTCCCTGCGAACGGGATAGCGGAGCGAGCGGCGTGGCCGTGTTCTGGAACGCTGGGTAATGCTCTCTCCCGTCCCGGTCGTTGTTCGAGGCGAAGGTCGCCCGTAAGCGCGCGCTGGTGGCGTCAGCGGACAGAAGACACCGAACAGAGGGCGATGAAGAGCCTCGGCTCTGGAGCTACGGCTGCGAAAGCGACCGTGGCGGCTACCACATCGTGACAACGGGAAGGTCGCACATGGTGACCAGGCCCGGCGCGGCGGCGTGGACGCGAGGGACGGCGTTGACGGCCATGGCGATCGTGGCGTAATCGCCGTGCGTACCTTTGAGCGTCACGTTGAGATCGGGTTTGCCCGTGATGATCACCGTGTCCTGATCGGATTCCCAATCAAGAGCGGCGATGAAGACCAGCTTCACGAATTCACCCTCGCCGGTAAATCCCTGGGCGATCTGCTTGAGTCCAATCACGCGGCCGGGAGCCACTTCGAAGTGCTCGGTTTTCACGATTCGATCGGCGACGACAGGCTCGACGCTGGATTCATAGCGAACGAGTTTCTTATCGAGCCGATGAAAGATTGCGCCGACCGATTCCGGCAGGCCCACATGGCCCATGCGGCCCTCGGCCATCTTGGCTTTGAACTCGGCGACGGTCATGCCCGAACCGATTTTGGCCTGGAACGGTCCGCGGCGCTTCGACGCATTCTGCTCGCGGCGCACCTCGATGCGGTCGACTCGCTGGCAGATGCCGGTGAGGCTGAGGGGAAGCGTATCCATCAGGAAGCCGGGATTGACGCCGGTGCCCAAGACCGTTTTGCCGAATTGCCTGGCCGCTTTGTCGATTTCTTCCGCGGGCGCGGGATGGGCAAACCAGGGGAAGGAAAGCTCCTCGGATGTGGACACGATGTCTAGGCCGGCCTCGAGGATCTCGAGGATTTGGGACTTGAAGAGTTCGAAATACGAATTCGTGGTGTGGAGGACGACGTCGGCCTTTTTCTGCGCCAGAATTTCGGAAAGTTTGGCGGCCACCGGCAAGCCCAAGCGGCGATCGAGGCCAATCACCTCGCCGACGTCCTTGCCGATCTTGGCCGGAGCCACATCCACGCCGCCGACCAGTTCCAGTTTTTCGCGCTCGAGGACATGACGCGCCATCGCACAGCCAATCGGACCCAACCCATACTGAATCACAC
>JAKASX010000009.1 GCA_021818865.1 Acidobacteriota bacterium | reverse complement strand
GATTGCAGCAAGGGTTTGAGAATCGCCCACTGGGCGTCGGTAAGGTCCATGAACACGTTTTGGACCTCTCCCCGCCCATCGGCAACGCCTAATTCGACTTGTTGTGATTTATGAGATAGCTTCTAGAATCCCCGCTTCTTTATTTCACTGGGTGGGGGGCGCATGTCCGAAACTCACAGTGTGAATAGTCTGGACCTTCCGGGAAAAATCAAACGGCTGCGGAGGATTTCGGGAGTCCTTCTGTTTCTGACGCTCAGCGGACTGGCGCCTCTGCTCTTTCCTTACGGCGTGATTCCGCAATGGATTTTGTTGCTCCACATCGTGGCGGGAATCATCGCCGTCGTGCCGATCTCCGTCATTTTGTGGGAGCATGCGCGCGCGACGCAGGCGAAGCATCCCGCGCGCTGGTGGAACGCCGGCGTGTGGGCCGGGGTGGGCTGGGCGGTGCTCAGCGTGACGGGATTGTGGCTGGTGGTGAAAGGCGTGTGGGGAATTTTCGTTCCCTACCGGATGCACGTCGTGCACGCGACGGCCGGAGTCGTTTTGGGCGGCGTGGGCCTTTATCATCTCTTCAACGGCCTGCGGAAAAGCGAGTTTGCGGGAGCGCGGTATCGCCAGTTGGCGTCGCCGCTGATTTTGTGGACGTCCGTTTTCGTTCTGGGCGCGTTTGGCATCTGGTACGCTCGGCGAACGCCGGCGCTTGCGGCGGCGAATTTCCGGCCCTCGAACGCCCGCACTACCACCGGCCATGTGATTCCGATGTCGCTGTTGCGCGGATCGGCCGATTGCGGCAGCGCGGGATGCCACGCGACGATTTACAAGGAGTGGGTGCCGGGAGCCCATCATTATTCTTCGAGAGATCCTTTTTACGGCGCGGTGAAGGCCAATTACATTCACGATCGCGGACCGGATTCGCCGCGCTATTGCGCCGGATGCCACGAACCGGTTCCGCTGATGGCCGGTGTGCAAATCGTGGCCGGCGCGCAGCCCGGTTCCGATTCCGGCAGCTCGTGCGCGTTTTGCCACGTGCTGCGCAAATTGAAGAATCGCGGTAACGCGAACTATCTGGTTCGCCCACCCGATCCGTACCTGTTCGAATCATCGGCGAATCCCTGGCTGCGCGACGTTTCCCACGTGCTGATTCGCCTGCACCCCGAACAGCACGACCGCGACTACAACGTGAAGCCGTCGGAAACGGCGGCATTTTGCGGCACCTGTCACAAGCAGTACATCAACAAAGCGGAAAACGGATGGGGCTTCGTTCAGCTGCAGGACCAATACGACGACTGGATAAACGGTCCGTGGCATACCGATCCCCGGCGCGAACTGCAATGCCAGGATTGCCACATGCATCTGGTGCGGGCGGACGACCCGGCGCGCACGCCCCAGGGATTCATTCACGATCATCGCATTCTGGCCGCGAACGACTACATGCCGGGAATCCTTCATCTGGCTGGCGCGCGGCGGCAGGAACAAATGGTGGATCAATGGATGACGGGCGAAACCGTCATTCCGGAAATCGCCAATGTCTGGCCGCGCGGGCCGATCCTTCCGGTGCAACTCTTCGCGGAAGGGTCCTACCTGGCTGGGCGTCCCGCGAAGGTGCGGGTCCTGGTGACGAACCGGAAAGTGGGCCACGCGTTTCCCACCGGACCGCTGGACGTTATCGAGTCGTGGCTGGAATTCCGCGTGACGGATGCGCGCGGCCGCGTGATTTATTCCACGGGCACGCTCGGCGCCCAGGGGCAGATCGTGGGGAAGACGGTGGAATATCGTTCCTACCTGCTCGATCGCAACGCCCAGCCCGTCTTCACGCACTCGCTGTGGAACGTAGTGGCGGCGCGCGGCAAGCGCGTGATTCCGCCTGGCGGGAGCGACACCGCGGAATTTCAATTCACCGTGCCGCGGGACGCCGTGGGGCCGTTGCACTGCGACGTTCAATTGCTGTATCGCAAGTTCAATTCGAAATCCCAGGCCCAACTCTTTCCTCATAACCCGCCGCACATCCCGGTGCTGGAAATTTCGCACAACGCCATCGAAATCCCGTTGGGCGCGAAAGTCGGCCAGCGCACCCAGCGAGCGTCCGCCGTTGCCACGGGAGTTCGGTGACCCGTCGCGATTGTTTGCGCTGGCTCGCCGCAGCGCCATTTCTTGGCGTCGTGGGCTGCGAACGTTCGCCTCGCTCGGCTTCGCGCGCGGCGAAACCGGCCGGCGGCCACGGGCCGGATGCCGGCATCGCGTTTCGCGACGTCACCTCCGAATCGGGCCTGCACTTCGTTCACTCGACCGGCCCGCGCAGCCGGCTGCTTCCCGAGGACATGGGTTCCGGCCTCGCGTGGGGCGATTACGACAACGATGGATTCCCCGATCTCTACGTGGTGAATCAAGCGGGAGCGTTCGGATCGGGCCGGCTCGAGGGCCCCGGCGACCGTCTCTTTCACAACAACGGCAACGGCACTTTCACGGACGTCACCGAAAGCGCCGGGCTCGAATACGTGCATTGGGGCATGGGCGCCTATTGGGGCGATTACGATAATGACGGCCTGCTCGATCTTTTCGTTACCGGCGTCGGCGGCACGAAGCTTTATCACAACGAAGGCAATGGCCGTTTTCGCGACGTCACTCGCGAAAGCGGTGTTTTCGATGCCCTTTGGAGCTCCGGCGCCGCGTGGGTGGATTTCGACGGCGACGGCTGGCTGGACCTCTACGTTCTGCATTACGTGGATTACCCCACGGACGTTCGCCAATTGCGCTTCGGTCGGGGAAGCGAATACGGCGTGGTTGTGCCGGCGGCGCTGAATCCGGAATCGTTTCGCGGCCAGGCGAATCGCCTGCTGCGCAACAATCGCAACGGCACGTTCACCGACGTCACCGAACGAGCCGGCGTCGCGAATCGCGGCGGCAGAAGTCTGGTGGTGACCGTGGCCGATTTCGACCGGGATTCGTGGCCGGATATTTACGTCGGCGGCGATTTCAGCATGAACCGGTTCTATCTGAATCGGAAGGATGGACGATACCTCGACCGCAGCGCGCAGACCTTTCTCGGCGAAAACAAGGGCACGATGGGGCTTGCGGTGGCCGATTACGATTTCGACGGCGACCTCGATATCTACATTTCGCACTGGCTGGGCCAAGGCGATTCGCTCTATCAGAATATGCTGGTGCCCACCGGCCAATTGACGTTTGGCGACGTCGCCGACACTGTTGGCCTCGCCTACATCTCCTTGCCAATGGTCGGCTGGGGCTGCACGTTTCTCGATTTCGACAACGACGGCTTGCTCGACGTCGCCGTCGTCAACGGCAGCACGCTCGAAAATCCAGAAAATCCCAGCCTGCTCGTGCCGCAGAAGCCGTTTCTATTTCATTACGACGGGACGGAATTCCATGACGTCGTTGGCGAAATCGCACCGGCCATCGACCGCCCGCTCAACGCGCGCGGGCTGGCGGCGGCGGATTTCGATAACGATGGCGACCTCGACCTGGCGATCTCCTGTAATCGCGGGCCGCTGATTCTGCTGCGCGCGGATGGAGCCGAGAAACGAAACTGGCTCAAAATCAGCCTGGAAGGGATCAAGAGCAACCGGCAGGGCATTGGCGCGCTGGTCCGCGTCACCGCGAACGGCCGCACCGATACGCGCGCGTACGGCAGCCAAGGTTCTTATCTCTCGCAGCACGCCACCGCGCTGCATTTCGGGCTGGGCCAGGCCGGCTCGGCGGAGCGGATCGAAGTCATCTGGCCGGGTGGACGGCGGCAAATCCTGCGCAACGTGAAGAGCAGGCAAATGCTGCACCTGCGCGAGGATTAGCGGGCATTTCTTGCCGCGGCGCGTGGCCGCGAATCAGGTTTCGGTTGCGGCCTGGATGTTCGGCGCGGTCTTTCCGAAGCGGGAAATCGAGGCTAGGTTTTCAGCAAATTCTTCAATGCGGCGCGCCGAACCAGCATTCGCGAGCCGGTCACCTGGATTAGCTGTTTTCTTTTGAGTTCCGCCAGCAGCCGCGTCACCGTCTCGCGTGAAGCCCCGATGATTTGGCCGATTTCCTCGTGCGTCAGCGTAAGCCGCACCATGTCCTCGCCATCGTTTGCGGCCGTTCTTCCGCTCCAGGCGAGCAGGAACTTGGCCAGCTTTTCCTCCGTCCGGCGCACGAGCTTCGCCGAGCGCAATTCGGAGAAAAGTTCCTGCTGCGCGTTGCTCAGCTCCTCGGCGACGCGGCAGGCCGCTTCACCGTGCTCGCGCAGGAAGCGATGGTAGGGTTCGCGCGGAACGAAATTCACGTGGCTGGTCTCGATGATTTCCGCCGTCGTTTGGTAGGGCTTGCGGCTTACGGTGGCTTCGAGGCCCAGCACCGCTCCCGTTTCGGCCACGCGGAGAATCACCGTTCTGCCCGCAGCCGAAGAAGCTGAAAGCTTCACCCGGCCCGAGCACAGGATAAAAAGCCCCTTCGATTCCTGTCCTTCCTCGAAGAGCATGGCGCCACGCGAATACGTGTTGAGGGTTGTGATTGCCGCGAGCGCCTGCGCCGCCGCCGGCGACAGATTGCAAAAGAGCCGCTCCTGCCGGAACGGGCAAGCCAAGCAGTTACCGACGACGCGCGAATCAAGGCTTGTGGTCGACACGGGTTTCTCCCCCCTGCGCCATTTTACTCCCCGCCTGCGTTTTCGTCCGCTCCGGCGGCCCTGAGTCGTTGTCCCTCCCGGGTGCCGTTTTCAGGCGTCCCGTGAATCCGAAACTTCACCCGAAAGCGCGAGCGGGTTTCAGTCCGTTTTTGTTTACAATGCCCGGGAGGAGAACGCATGAACTGGCTGCATGTGGTGATCCTGGCGCTGATCCAGGGATTGACGGAACTGTTGCCGGTGTCGAGTTCGGCCCATGTGATCGTGATGGCCGAACTGCTGCACGAGAACATGTCGACGCCGGCGAATGCGTTGTTGCTCGTGATGCTGCACACTGGCACGATGTTCGCCGTCATCGCCTATTTCTGGCGGCGATGGATGGAGGAGTTCCTCTCTTCGTGGGCGCGCTTCTGGCGCTTCTGCCAGCTCGTTTTCGTGGCCTCGCTCTTTTCCGGGCTCATCGGCTATCCGCTGATCCTGCTCGTCGAGCATATTTTGAGCCATGGAAATCATCACGCCGCGATCGAAGCGCTGTTCCACAAACTCAATTGGATCGCCCCGGCGCTGGCCATTGTCGGCTTGCTGATTTTGTACGCCGGCTTACGCGAGGTGCGGCGGCCGGCGGCGGAGAACGCGAAGAGAGCGCGGGGAATTCGCTGGCTGGACGCGGTGGTGATGGGCGTCCTGCAAGGGTTTGCCATACCGTTTCGCGGCTTCTCGCGGTCGGGCTCGACGATTTCCGGCGGTTTGTTGAACGGCGGAAATCGAGCGGAAATCGAATCCTTCAGTTTCGCCATGGTCGTGGCGATCACGCCGCTGGCAATCGCGCGCGAGGCGTGGCGCTTGATGCACAGGGCAGACGTCACCGGCGTTGCCGTCCATTGGGGCGCGGCGCTTGCTCCCAGCTTGCTCGGCATGGTGTGCGCGTTTTTGGCCGGCCTCGTTGCTTTGCGCTGGCTTTCGCGCTGGCTGGAACAGGGCCGCTGGCACTGGTTTGGCGTTTACTGCCTGTGCGCCGCGACTGTGGTGCAAATCCTCTATTGGCGTGGCTGGTGATTCGGGTCGCGTTCCCGCCGGAAAAATGGGTCTTTGGCCCAAGCGTCGTTGCCGTCTGCCGAGCGCATGTCGGCAAGCCGAAAAATCCTCCGGGTCCGGGCCTGCCCGGGATCACCGTCGCGGCGAACCCTTCGGCGGACGTATAGTAGAGGTAACGGTAGGTCCATGAGGTTTTCGAGCAGGGTTTTGCGAAGCAAGGTCGCGGGTTACTTGACGGCGGTCGTGGGCGTCATTGCCATGACGGCGGTGTGCACCGCATTGCGCGCGCACGTCAACGGTATGACAGTGGCGCTCGGGATGCTGCTGGTGGTGCTGTTCGTCGCGGCCGCGTGGGGCAGCGGGCCGGCCCTTCTGGCGTCCGTTTTGGGCGCGTTGTGTTTCGCTTATTTCTTCGTCCATCCGATTCATACCCTCGCGATCACCAATCCCCGCGACTGGATCGCCCTGTTCGCCTTTCTGACCACAGCGATTACCGCCGGCCAGCTTTCCGAGCGTGCCCGGCGCCGCGAGTTGGCGCTACGCGAAAGCGAGGGAAACCTCACGACCGCGCAAAAGATCGCGCATATCGGCAGTTGGCATCTGGATTTGCCGCGAAACCGGCTGACCTGGTCCGACGAAGTGTATCGCATGTTTGGAAAGCCCAAATCCGCACTGCTCACCTACGAGGTATTTCTCGAAACCGTCCATCCGGAAGACCGGGAATTCGTGCGCCATGCGTGGACCAACGCTTTGCAGGGCGCGCCGTACGACGTCGAACACCGCATCCTTGTGGGTGGAGAGCTGAAATGGGTTCGCGAGATGGCGCAGCTCCGGTTCGACAAGGACGGCAAGGCCATCGAAGGCAACGGCACCGTCCAGGATATTACCCAGCGGAAACTCGCCGAAGCCGCGCTCCGAAAATCCGCCGAGGAAATCCGCGATCTCTACAACCGCGCCCCCTGCGGCTATCATTCGCTTGACGCCGATGGCGTCATCGTCCGGATCAACGACACCGAGCTCGATTGGCTGGGCTACGCGCGCGCGGACGTGGCCGGAAAAATGAAATTTGCCGAGCTGCTGGCCCCCGAAAGTCAGGCCCGCTTCTGGGAATCCTTCGCCCCGTTCCTCAAAACGCTCGAAATGCGCGACCTCGAATTAGAACTCGTCCGCAAGGACGGCACGCGCCTGCCGGTCCTGGTGAGCGCCACCGCCGTCACGGACCCGGACGGAAATTACGTCATGAGCCGGGCGACGGTCTACGACATCACCGCGCGAAAGCGCGCGGAAAACGAGATGCGGCTGGTGGCGCATTTGCAGGCGGTCGTAGCGGAGCTGGGCGAGCGGGCGCTGCGGCATAGGTCTCTTTCGGCGGTGGTGGACGACGCAACCACTCAGGTCGCGAGCACCCTGAAGGTCGAATTCTGCAAGATTCTGGAGATTCTGCCCGATCGCGAATCGCTGCTGTTGCGCTCGGGCGTGGGGTGGAAGCCGGGATATGTCGGCCATGCGACGGTGGGTCTCGGCAAGGAGTCGCAGGCTGGTTACGCTCTAGCGGTGGACGAACCGGTCATCGTCGAGGATTTGCCGAGCGAAACGCGCTTCCGCGGGACGGCTTTGTTGCACGAGCACGGCGTGGTCAGCGGAGTTTCGGTGGTGATTTCGACGAAAGAGGGGCCTTACGGCGTACTCGGCGCTCACACGGCGCGCCGGCGCACGTTTTCTTCCAGCGAAGTCGATTTTCTCCAGTCCGTCGCCAACGTTCTCGGCTCGGCCATAGAACGCCAGCGCGGCGAAGCCGAGTTGGTGCGAATGAACCGCGCCCAGCGCGCGCTCAGCAAGTGCAACCAGGCCTTGGTGCGCGCCACCGACGAATCCACGCTGCTTCGCCAGGTGTGCGATACGGTGGTGGACGAGGCCGGGTACCGCTTCTGCTGGGTGGGACGCGCCGAGCACGACGAGGCCAAGTCGATGCTGCCGCTGGCCAAGGCGGGATTCGAGGCCGGCTACTTGAATGTCGTGCAAGCCACTTGGGCCGATGACGAGCGCGGCCGCGGCCCGGCCGGCAGTTGCATTCGCACGCGCCAGGCGGTTGTTTCGCGGAATATCGCCACCGATCCGCACATGGCCCCGTGGCGCGAAGAGGCGCTTCGGCGCGGCTACGCCTCGGTCGCTTCCATTCCATTGCTCATCGATTCGGATCCCTTTGGTGCGCTGCTGATTTACGCCTCCGAGCCGGACATTTTCGGTGCCGAGGAGGTTCAGCTCCTCTCGGAGCTCGCGTCCGATCTCGCTTTTGGAATCGCCACGCTGCGCACCCGCGCGGAACGCAACCGTGCGGAAGAGGAGATTCGCCAGCTTAACGCCGACCTCGAGGATCGCGTCGCCCGGCGCACCGCGCAACTCGAAGCGGCGAACGCCCAGATCGAACAAGCGCGCGAGCGGGAAAGCGAAGTCGGGTTCCGCATCCAGCAGACGCTGCTGCTCGATCCGCCGCCCAGGGATATTTCCGGCCTGCAGGTGGCCGCGCTCACCGTGCCGTCGCAGAGGATCGCCGGCGATTTCTACATTTTCATCAAGCATCAGGATCAGTCCCTCGACGTGATCGTTGGGGACGTGATGGGCAAGGGAATCCCCGCCGCGCTACTTGGCGCCGCGACGAAAACCCAATTTCTGAAAGCGCTGAGCAGCCTGTTGGACCGTTCGAAAGGCCGCGAAATCCCACAGCCCAAGGAAATCGTGATGCTGGCCCACGCCGCCATCGTGAGCGATCTGATCGGGCTGGAAAGCTTCGTCACGCTTTCCTACGTGCGCCTCAATCCGAGCCGCCGCCGTCTGGATCTGGTGGATTGCGGGCACACCGGCATCCTGCGCGTCCGCGGGCAGACGGGCGCCCTCGAGGTGCTGCACGGCGATAATCTCCCTCTGGGAGTCCGCGAAGATGAGGTGTACGAGCAGATTTCCATCCCCTTGCAATCGGACGACCTGCTGCTGCTTTTTTCCGACGGGATCACGGAGGCCCGCAATCCGGCCCGGCAGATTTACGGCTCCGAGCGCCTGGAACAGTGCGTGCGAAACAACCGCTCGCTCGCTCCCGACGCGCTGGTCGAGGCGATCCGGCGCGCCGTCATCTCCTTTTCCGAATCCGACCATTTGGCCGACGATCTGACCGGCGTCGCGATCCGCGTGCAGGAAATCGGGCCGCCGATCGCGCGCGCGGACATGGAATTCGAAAGCGATCTCGTCCATCTGCGCCGCGCGCGGCAGTTCGTGCGCGAATTCTGCCGCTCGCTTCCCGGACGGTCGATCGATGAGAATGGCACCTGCGCGCTGGAGCTGGCGGTGAACGAAGCGGCCAGCAACATCATGAAGCACGCCTACCATGGCCGTCCGGGGCAATGGATTCGACTCGAGCTGGAGGCTTTTCCCGGCCGCGTCTTCATCCGGCTGCGCCATCTGGGCGACGCGTTCGATCCTTCGAGCGTGCGGTTGCCGGAGATGAACGCGTCCCAAGAATCCGGATTTGGCGTTTTCCTGATCGCCCAGAGCACCGACGGCGTGCAGTATTACCGCGACGAACGTGGCAGACATTGCGTGGAGCTGGTTAAAATCTGCAAGTGACAACCGAGCGAAAGCGAGAGCCCATGGAAATACCGGTCGAAAAGACGGAAAGCGTGACCATCGCCATGATCCCCGTCGATGAACTGGACGCCAGCAACGCCGGCGAGTTCAAGCGAGATATGGCGCCCGTGCTCGAATCCGATACGCGCGTGGTGATGGATTTCAGCCGCCTGCGCTTCATCGATAGTTCCGGCCTGGGCGCGGTGCTTTCCTGCCTCCGGCAGCTGAGCGCCAAAGGCGGCGATTTGAAGCTTTGCGGAATGTCGAAGCAGGTCCGCTCCACCTTCGAGCTGGTTCGCATGCATCGCATCTTCGATATTTTCCCCACGCGGGAGGAAGCCGTGCGGGCGTTTTCCGGCTGACCCAGCCCTGGTCGAGCGAGGATCCCGCCCGTGAATGCCGCGCCCACTTCCGTTTCGGAAATCCAGGAAGCCATCTGCCGCCACGCCAAATATTCCCTGGGCAAGGCGTGGCCCGATCTTTCTCCGCACGAGCGATTCGCCGCCGTCGCGCTGGCCGTGCGCGACCGCATGGTGGACGCCATGCTGGCCACCGAGGAGCGATACCGCCAGACCGATCCGAAGCGTTTGCATTACCTTTCCATCGAATTCCTGATCGGCCAATCGCTCGGCAACAATCTGCGCAACCTCGGCCTTCGCGAATCCTGCCGCGAGGCGCTCGCGCGGCTCGGCGCGGATCTGGGGGAGATCGAGCGCAGCGAACCCGACGCCGCGCTCGGCAACGGCGGGCTCGGCCGACTCGCGGCCTGCTTTCTCGATTCGCTCGCCACGCTCGGCATGCCCGGCTACGGCTACGGGATCAACTACGAATACGGCCTGTTCAAGCAGGAGATCGACGACGGATACCAGCGGGAAAAGCCGGATAACTGGCTGGCCCAGTCGAGTCCCTGGGAAATCGCGCGGCCCGACGAGGCGTGCCTGGTGCCGGTATACGGCCGAATCGAGCACGGCGTGGATCGCCACGGCGTGTACAACCCGATGTGGATGGATTGGAAACTGCTCGTCGGCGTGCCTCACGACATGCTCGTTCCCGGCTACGGCGGACGCGCCGTGCATTTCCTGCGGCTCTATTCCGCACGTTCCTCACGCGATTTCGACATGCAGATTTTCAACGACGGCGATTACTTCAAGGCCGTCGAGCAGAAAATCGCCTCGGAAAACGTTTCGAAGGTTCTTTACCCCTCCGACGCCGTGATTGGCGGCCACGAGCTGCGCCTGTTGCAGGAATATTTTCTGGTGGCGTGCGCGCTGCGGGACATCGTTCGCCAATACGAGAGGAATCACTCGTCGTTTCGCGAATTTTCCGCGAAAACCGCGATCCAGCTGAACGACACCCACCCCGCTCTCGCCGTCGCCGAATTGATGCGGATTCTTGTGGACGAAAAGGAACTCCCCTGGGCCGAAGCGTGGGAAATCACCCAGGCCACGCTGGCATATACCA
This sequence comes from Acidobacteriota bacterium, assembly GCA_021818865.1. Taxonomy (GTDB): domain Bacteria; phylum Acidobacteriota; class Terriglobia; order Acidiferrales; family UBA7541; genus JAKASX01. The sequence goes on along the minus strand of JAKASX010000009.1, from coordinate 48,663 downwards.
ACCATACGCTCGCGCCGGAAGCGCTGGAGAAGTGGCCGATTCCACTGCTCGAATACACGCTGCCGCGCCATTTGGAGGTGATCTATGAAATCAACCGGCGCTTCCTGCAGCAGGTGAACGCGGCCTTCCCGGGAGAAACGAGCCGGATCAACCGGATGTCGCTCGTCGAGGAATCCCTGCCGAAACAAGTGCGCATGGTGAATTTGGCGATCGTTGGCAGCCATTCGGTGAACGGCGTATCGGTCATCCACACCGGTTTGCTCGAAACGACCCTCGTTCCCGATTTCCACCAGTTTTGGCCGGAACGATTCAACAACAAGACGAACGGCATCACGCAGCGGCGGTGGCTGCTCGAAGCCAATCCCGCCCTCGCCGATCTGATTTCCTCGACAATCGGCGACGCCTGGATAACCGATCTCGAGCATCTGCGCGGGCTCGAACGAGTTGCCGGCGACGCCGGCTTCCAGTCCGAGTTTCACACAATCAAGCGCGCCAACAAGGAAAAACTCGCGGCCCTGCTTTGGGATTCCTCGCGCGTCAAGGCCGATCCGGATTCCCTTTTCGACATCCAGGCCAAGCGTATTCACGCCTACAAACGCCAGTTGCTGAACGTCCTTCACGTGGTGGACGAATATCTGGCGCTCGTCGAGGACGGCAAGCCGCCAAGCGCGCCACGCACCTACGTGTTCGCCGGAAAGGCAGCGCCGGGATACCGTCGCGCGAAGCAGATCATCAAACTGATCCACAACGTGGCCCGCGCCATCAACAGCGATCCGCGCGCGAGGGATTGGATCAAGGTGGCGTTTCTCGCCGATTACCGCGTCTCGCTCGCCGAAGCCATTCTCCCTGCCGCCGATCTCAGCGAGCAGATTTCCGCCGCCGGGACGGAAGCCTCGGGAACCAGCAGCATGAAGCTCGCGCTCAATGGAGCGGTGACCATCGGCACGCTCGATGGCGCGAACGTCGAGATTCTCGATCAGGTGGGTCCGGAGAATATGTTCATTTTCGGCCTCACTGCGGACAAACTGCGGGCGATGCGAGAAACCGAATCCTATCACCCGAGGGAATTGTACGAGCGCGACGCGCGAGTCCGGCGGCTGGTGGACGCCTTTGCGTCGAAGCGGTTCTGCCCCGATGAACCCGGCCTTTTCACCTGGGCGTCACAGACGGTGCTCGATTCCGACGATCCGCACTTTCATCTGGCGGATCTGCCGACCTACATCGAGGAACACGGGAAAGCGGCGGCGGCGTTCAACGACCGCGTTCAGTGGACGAGCATGGCGATTCGGAATGTGGCGCGCATCGGCCGTTTTTCGAGCGATCGCACCGTGAAGGATTACGCTCGCGAAATCTGGGACTTGAAGAGCATCTAGCGGAGGCCGCGGCGTACCGTTGTGCCCCGCTCAGCTGCTGGAATACGTTTTGTCCTTGGAAGTGCAGACCTTTTCCAGCACGCAATCGGCGCACTTCGGCCTGCGCGCCTGGCAAACGCGCCGGCCGTGCCAAATAAGCTGGTGGGAAAAGAGAATCCAGCGGTCCTGCGGCAGCGCCTTCATCAGGTCCTGTTCGATCTTTTTCGGGTCGGTCTGCTTCGTCAAATCGAGACGTTGCGCCAGCCGCTGCACGTGCGTATCCACCACCACACCCGATGGGATTCCGAACGCGGTTCCCAGCACCACGTTCGCCGTTTTCCGCGCCACGCCCGGCAGCGTGAGCATTTCGTCCATCGAGCGCGGCACGCGCCCATCGAATTCCTGCTCGATGCGGCGGCTTGCGCCGATGACGGATTTCGCCTTGTTGCGGAAGAAACCGGTCGAGCGGATGTCCCGTTCGAGTTCGCCGGGATCGACGTGGGCGAAATGCTTCGGCGAGGGATATTTGGCGAAAAGGCCGGGTGTCACTTTGTTCACGCGCTCGTCGGTGCACTGCGCGGAAAGGATGGTCGCGACGAGAAGCTGGAATGCGTTCTCGTGATGCAATTCGCACTGCGCCGCGGGATAAGCTTTGTCCAGCCCGGCCAGGATTTTGCGCACGCGCCGCGGATTGGCGCCCGATGGCGAACCCGGACGGGCCGTCTTAGCCGCACCGCGCTTCTTCGAAGTTTTCATTTTCGCTGCCGACTTGGCCATGACTTTCCCGACGCGCACTATAGCACAGCCCGAGCCCCGCGCCGCGTCTCACCTGGCCGGCAAGGCGTCCAGCAAAAGCCCGTTTTCGCGCGAATGCAAGAACGCCAGCACCTTGCGAAAGGCGCGTCCGCGGTGGCTGTACCGGTTCTTTTCTTCGCGGCTCAATTCGGCGAACGTGCGGCCGAGCGGCTCGAAGAGGAAAATCGGATCGTAGCCGAAGCCGTCCTGCCCGCGCGGCTCCCTCGCCAGGACGCCGGCCACGAAATCAGAAAAAATCGCCACCATCCGGCCGCGCCGAGCCAGCGCGACGACGGCCACGAATCGCGCTTCCCGTTCGCCCGCCGGCCGGTCGTCCACTTCGCGAAGCAGTTTTTGCACGCGATCGGCGTCGCTTGCGCCGGGACCGGCCCAGCGCGCCGATAGCGGCCCGGGCGCGCCGCCGAGCACCGGCACAACGAGCCCGGAATCCTCGGCGAGCAGAAGATCGTCGGTGAATCGGCTGTAATGGAGCGCTTTTCCCGCCGCATTCTCGGCGAACGTCGGCGCGGTTTCCTCGAATTCGGGCAGGGAAGCGAAACCAGGAAGCAAATCCAACTGAAGAGTCTCGGAGGGTCCGGCCATAGAACGATATTCGACGAGCTTGCCGGGATTCGACGTGGCGACGACGAGCTTAGCGGCGGCGGCCACGGAAATCCATTTGGAGCAGCGCCCGCTGCTCGGCCTTCAGTTGCTCGATGCCGCTTTCCGCGAGGTCGAGCAGATCTCCCAATTCATCGTGCGAAAATGCACGTCCTTCGCCGGTCGCCTGGATTTCCACGAGCTGCCCCTCGCCGGTCATCACCACGTTCATGTCCACTTGCGCCCGCGAATCCTCGTCGTACGCCAGATCGAGCAAGGGAGCGTCGTCAACGATGCCGACGCTCGTCGCCGCCACCGAATCTGCCAGCGGCACTGACCGCAAAATTCCCGCTGCCACCAGCCGTTGGCATGCGAGAGCCAGGGCGACGAACCCGCCGGTGATCGAGGCGGTTCGCGTGCCGCCGTCGGCCTGCAACACGTCGCAATCGATCCAGATCGTGCGCTCACCCAGCGCAGCGGTGTCCGTCACCGAGCGCAAGGCCCGTCCCACCAGCCGCTGAATTTCCAGCGTGCGGCCCGACGGCCGGCCGCGCGAGGATTCGCGCGCGGTACGTTGTTCGGTTGCTCGCGGCAGCATTGCATACTCGCTGGTCACCCAGCCGCGCCCGCCCCCGCGCAGGAATTGCGGCACGGTGTCTTCCACCGATGCTGTGACGACAACGCGCGTGTTTCCAATCTCGATCAGCACGCTGCCTTCGGCTGTGGGAATGAAATCGGGCGTCATCCGCACCGGGCGCAATTGGTCCGGCGCGCGACCGTCACTTCGTGCCATGTTCACCCCTTGGCGCGGCACTCGCGCGGGGAATCGGCGTTTCAGTTTGCCGGTCGGGAGAGGGACTGTCAATCGCGGCCGGCCCTCCGCTTGAGCTCCGCGCCGAGGCCGAGGCCGGAGGCGCGTGCAATACGAAATAGCCGGTCAGGTCGATGTGGCCGGCCAGCGTTTTCGCTTCCTGGCCGTCAATCAGAATCTTCAGTCGCTGGAGATTCGGGATATTGGCCGCGAGCGTATCGGCGATGGATTCCACCGCCAGTTGTTCGCTCTGGATGCCGGAGGGCATGTCGGTGGAAAGCGCGCTCGAAAAATCCGCCACGGCCACGCCGCCCGGCAGCAGATAAAATTCGAGCGGAGTGGCTTCGGGCGGCAGCGTGCGCTTGGCAGGATCGCTCGGCCCGGCGACTAATGCGGCCAGCAACTGTTTGCCGCGCTCCACCGGATCGGCGGAAAGCTTCAATTGCACGTCGGTTTCGTCGAGCGTTCCGGGAAGGGCGGTGGAAGCCCAGAACATTCGCGCGGTCACCGGCTGATCGGTGGGCGTCGAAAGGGGCGGTTCTAGCACGGTGCGCCGCTCGGCCTCTCCGGTTGCGGTGCTTCGCTTCAGTCCGGCGACGCGGCGGTAAAGCACCGGCCAGTAAATGGCCCCGGCGACCACCAGCGCCGCCAGCGCGAAAATCACGATTTTCCATCGTCGCGACATCAGCGCGCCCCCGCCGGATACATAGCACGAAACGCCTGGACCGCGCGCCAGATCGCTTCGGCCAGCGGCCGCCCTGCGGCTTCGAGCGTTGCCGCGCTCGGCGCGTTCACGTTTTCGAGTTCGATGGCGACGGCCGGCTCGTTGATTTCCCGCAGTTGGTAGACCGCCGCGCCGACAGGCAATACAGGCGAGTGCGCTAGGCGTCCGGAAATCTCCGATTGCAGCAGTTCGGCCAGGCGCCAGCTCCATCGCTGCCAGGGCAGTTGCACGTATTCCCAGTTCAGCAGGCCGCCGGTGGCGGGCGGCGTGGAACTGGGCGCCAATTGGCTGAAGTTGTAATAGTAAGCGCAGGCGCTTCCCACAGGCCCGCTTGAGCCGACGTGCAGGCTCAGAAAGATCGCGTTGGTTTGCGCGTTGGCGATCGCCGCGCGCTGCTCGAAAGAAAGCGTTTGATCGCTCTGCCGCGTCATCACCACGCTCAGGCCGTCGCGTTCGAGGCGAGCCGCGATTTCCCGCGCCAGCGCCAGCGTGATGTCCTTTTCCATGATGCCGCCCGAGCCGTGTGCGCCTTCATCCGTCCCGCCATGTGCAGGATCGAGAACGATCGTTTCCAGCGTTGCGGCCTCTGTTTGCGAAGCGGGCGGTGTGGCTCCGGGCGTGGCTGCCGAACTGGCTGCGGGAGGCGTTGCGGGGGGATTCTGCCTGGTTTGCGATCCGGATTGTCGCGCGGTCTGCGCCGCGCTTTTTACGGAAACGGGAGTAGTGGAAGCCGACTGCTCGACCGGCGAGTTGAGACGATTGGCGCGTTGCCTGGCGCCGGCTTCCCCGGAAACCGTCAGCGCAACCGCCAGTCCCAGAAACGTTGCCAACCATGCTGCTTTTCGCACGCCTCTGAGCATAACAGAATCGGCTTTATGCGAATCGCCCGTCGCGCCGCTTTCCCGTATCATGTCCGTGCCACTCGGGGAAGGGAATCGCGCGATGAACGCCTGGGTCTACAAAGTCAATTCCCGCCGGCCGGGGCTGGCGACCAGCTGGCATTTCGACAATTTCTTTCGCTCGCGCCGAGCGGGTCCTTGCCGGATGGGCGGCCGCGAATGGATTCGCAGCCCGCAGACCTGGGCGCGGTTGCGCCAGGTTCGCGCCGGCGATCTATTCGTCTGCTACCAGTCGGACGAGCGCAAAATCTACGGCCTGGCTCGCGCCGCGGGACCGGGCTATGAAAATCTGGAGGGGTCGGGAATTTTCGATTCGGTGGATTTCGAGCCGCACGGGCTGCGACTCGACGTTCCGGTTCCCGTTGCCCACCCCTCCACTCGTGCTGTCTTCAGGCACGTCGCGGCGTTTTGCGTTCCATCGAGAGGGACGATTCACGCGCTGCGGAGGGATGAAGTGAAAGCGGTTCTGGCGCTGCTCGCCCGTTTCAATCCCGGGCAGAGGGAAACCATCGCCCGTTACGCAAACGAGGGCACGGGGAGCGGGCACACAGCGAGAACCAGGACAAAAGCGGCAGAAAAATAATTCGGGCGCTTGCGCGCCCGAATCTCTTAGAGGAACTCGCTATCCGCGCGGCCTTAGAAAGGCTGCAGCGGCGTTGTGGTCTGATTGCCCGAACCCGGCAGTTTCTGGCCCTCCGGCCGGTAATTCGGGTTTTCAAAGATGGACGGATTTACCGGCGGCAGGGGTCGTGCATTTCCTTTGACCTTGGCCGGTGCCTGCGGTTGAGGCTTGGATTCCACTTCCGCCTCAGGCAGCGCCATCGCCGGACCGCTGCAATAAGTACCTAGCGCGGGCTGATAGCCGTGGTCCAGCGCGCCGACCTGGGTCATATATCCGCCTGGGGTCTTTCCGAAAAGCACGCTGTTCGAGCAGTAGTACACCCCCGAGGTCTTATCCACCCACACAGCCGCCTGTTTGTGTGGAACGGTGGGAATGGCCGGAGGGAAAAGTTTCCGCAAAATGGCGCTGAAATCCAGAGGGGCGATTGCAGCCATGAATACCGCAAACGCCACCAGCATGAGTACCGCCGGGATTGCCGGATGCACGGCGCCGCGCTCGGATCCCCGCTGGCCTTTGCCTGCTTTTTCCACCGTCATGCGTTCACCGCTCTTCCGCATGGCGACTCTCCCTTTAATTCTTGAATTGCGCGTTTGGCCGGCACCGCCAACCTACGCCCCGCCAGCCGTCGCGACATCACGCCTCAATCTCAAAAAGCAAGGACGATTCACCCCGTCCCACAACGCGGCCTGTACCGATCTTGGGCAGTGTATCATTGTGGAGCAGGGCCATCAATTCCTCCCAAACACGGGTCGCTTCGACGACTGTCAGTAACTTTCTAGTAAATGGTACGACCGTCCCGTGTACTTGTCTAGATACATTTTGCGCCCCGCCAGTTGCTTTCCACAGAGCACGGGAGCTTCGTTTTCCTGGCTGGACGCAAGCCACTATTTGCATAAGTCTTTTGTTTACAATTTGATAACTTCGGAGAAAATCCACCTGACGCAGCCGAAGTTTCGCCTGAATTCAACTTGGGTTTTTCGATGGCGATTTCCGGCATCTTGTGATCCGTCAAGGATTTTGGCGCTTGGCCGTAAAGCACCGAAAATTCCCGATCCCTAACGGATTATCTTTTTAAGCAATACAGCCAAGATTAGTTTGCGGAATTTGCCCGGCTCAAGCCCCTTGCCCCAGGTTCCGTAGATCCGGTTTCGCCGGCTTGCTCGGTCTGGGCTGCCGGTCCCCTCAGCGCTCGAAGATCGCGCGCAGGTCCACCATTGCCGATTCGGCGAATCGCACCAGACCCTGGCCCCAGCGCTGGTAAATTAACGATCCCGCGATCGTTCCCAGCGTGTTCATCAGCACGTCGTCCCACGAGGAGCTTCGCCCAGGGACGAAAAGCTGGAGATATTCGACCAGGGTGGAAAGCGCGCAACCTGCGAGCGTAACCCGCGCCCAGTGCGAGAGCAGCCGCCGGTTTCCGGGCTGGCCCCACCACAGAACCGCGAAGCCGAACGGCATGAAAAAGAGCAGATTCAGCAGCCAGCCTACCCAGTTTTTCGCTACTAGATGGGGCCAGAACAGAAAGAATCCATTCCGCAGGCTGGCCGTGAGTCGGATGGAAAAATCGAACGGAAACAGCGTGGCCGAGACAATGAAGCAAAGAACGCCAATCGCGATGGGGCCAGCCAAGGAATTCATCGCTTCGGACGCACGTTCTTCCACTCGTTTGGTTCCCATCTTTCTCAAATCTGCTCTTGCTTCGTCCTTCCGCCGCGCCGCGTTCCCCGTCAGATGCCGGAACGGACAACGTTGCAACCTACGGCCCCACCGGCTGGGACGAATCTTAGCCTAGCGGGGTTGCCCAGCGATGGGAATTGGCAACACGAGTCCCGATTTCGGGAGTAAAATCGCCCCATTCGGTTCCGGGCGCAAGGGGAGCGAGAGATTCGCTCGTTCTTGTGCGCGGGGAACCGAAAAAGTCCGATTGAGTCGCGTTTCCTCGGAGGGAAAACCATGCGCAACTCCGTTGCGGCATCGAGCGCCCTGTTCGCCGCCCTGCTTCTCGTGGCATTGCCAGCCATCGCGCAGCAAAAGAAGGCCAAGCCGCCGCTCAGCCCGCCGGCGAAAGCCGGCTGCCAATTCGCCGGCGGCAAAACCATCACCGTGAATTATTCGAGCCCGCGCATGCGCGGCCGCAAGATTTACGGCGGGCTGGTGCCGTTCGATAAAGTGTGGCGGCTTGGCGCGAACAAGGCGACCACATTCGACGCCACTACCGACGTCACCATCGAGGGCAAGCGGATTCCGGCGGGGAATTACACACTATTCACGATTCCCACGCCAGAGAGTTGGACGCTCATCATCAGCAAGAAAACAGGCGAATGGGGCATTCCCTATCCGGGCGAACAATATGATTTCGCGCGCGTGCCGATGAGCGTTTCGCCTCTTTCGAAGACGATCCAGGACCTGACGATCTCTTTCGCCCCCCATGGCAACGTTTGCACGATGCATGTGGATTGGGAGCGGACGCGGGCGTCGGTCGAAATCCATATGATGAAATAAAAAATCGCGCCGGATGCAGAGTGCGCTGCTCGACGGCGCCCGAAAGCGATTCGCGGCAAAGTCGGCTGATTACTCGTGCCGCAACGCGCGCGCGGGATCGATCCGCGCAGCGCGGCACGCGGGGAAATAGCACGCCACAAGCGCCGCGAGCAGAAGGAGCAGCGCGGCTGCCGCGGCGATTTTTGGGTTCGTGGCGCTGACGCCGTAGAGCAGTCCGTGCAGCAGGTCCGCTGTCGCCAGCGCGAGCGCCGCGCCTGCTGCGAGTCCAACCACCGCCAGCCGCACGCCTCGCCATACGACCATCCCGAGCACTCGCCTGGGATCCGCGCCCAGCGCCATTCGCACGCCGATCTCCCGCGTCCCTCCGGCGACGAGAAACGAAAGCAGCCCGTACAGGCCGAGCGACGCCACGAGCAGTCCAAGCGCGGCGAACAGGCCGATGAGGGCGGCGTTGAATCGCGGGCGAGCCCGCAAACGGGCGATCCGCGCGCCGAGCGTCGAAATCTTCACGGGAAGCGTGGGATCGAGCGACGCGATTTCCCCGCGCACCATCCGTTCAACCGCCGTGGCCTCAAGCGGGCTTTTCAGTAGGAAAAACGCGTGCCTTGCGTCGCTCGGCGGCGTCGCACCGGTGGGCCCACACTCCGGAGCACTCCTGCGCGCCACGTAATATTCGGGACCAGGCGGCAAAATGGCGCCCGAGCTTTCCATGTATTTCACGTCGCCGGCCACGCCAACGACCGTGCACCACTGGCCTTGCCCTTGAGCGGTCTGCAATTGGATTTGCCGGCCGATCGGATTTTCGCGAGGAAACAAACGCGTGGCGAGCATTTTGCTTAGGACGACGCTGTTCGAACCAGGTTCCGCGTCCGCTGCAATGAACCCTCGGCCGTCGAGAATCGGTATCCTCAGCATCCCGAAATAGCCCGGCGAAACGGCGCGCCAGCCGACCATTCCTCCTGTCCCTTTCTCGACGGCTGGCCGTCCCTCGACGCGAATGGTGAAAAATGGGCGTGCGCGTTCACCTCCGTGCGGTGGAAGGGAGTCGCTAATCGCGACGCCGGTTATCCCTGGCAACGCGCGCAATCTCGCCTCCAAATGATCGAAGAATTCGCTCGCCGCGCCCGGCTGGCTGTAGCCCAGCCGGCCCAGCGTGATGTTTGCAACCACGACCTTGGCCGCCCCCATCCCCAGCGGCGCATTTTGAAGATTCCGGAGCGTGTCGAGAAAAAGCCCCGCGCCAACCACGAGTACAAGCGACACTGCGATCTGCGCAACCACGAGCGTGGCGCCCAAACGCCGACGCGGCGAGCCGAGCGATTGTCCGGCAATAAACCGGTGGCCTGTGGAAGCGGAAATCGTCGGGGCCGTGCCGCACAACAATCCGACGAAAAGCGACGCTGCCACGATGAATCCGATCACCGGCGCGTCCAGATTCGCCTGCGCGATCCGCGGAATTCCAGCCGGCGCCAGCGTGACAAACACATGCAGCAGCCCAAACGCCATGCCCGTGCCAACCACTCCCCCTCCCAGGCCGAGCAAGGTACTTTCGGCAAGGTTCAAGCGGATGATATTCCGTCGGGTCGCGCCGAGCGCGGCTCGCACGGCGAATTCGCGCTCGCGGCCGGCGCCGCGCGCGAGCAGAAGATTGGCGACGTTGGCAGAAGCCAGCAGGAGTAAGGCCAGCGCAGCGCTGAACAGGACCCACAGCGCTTGTCGAATCGGCCCGGTCTGGTCCTGGCGCACGGTGAGCAGGCCCAAACGCATCTGCTTCCGAAACACGAGAGGCATGGTTCGCTTCCAACTTTCGAAAATCGGCTCCATTTGTGCGCGTGCCTGCGCAATGCTTACGCCTGGCTTCAGGCGCGCGTAGGCGCGCAGGAAGATTGCCAACGGCTGCGTGCGCTGCGCCGCCGTCAATGCTTCCGGCAGTACCACGTCCACGCGGTCGAGCGTGGGCCATTCAAAATCGGGCGGCAGAACGCCGATGATTCGCGTCGGCTTTCCGTCGAGTGAGATCGTCTGGTGGAGCACGCTGCGATTCCCGGCGAAACGCTCCTGCCACAAGCCGTACGAGATAAGGCAAACGCGCGGCGCATCGGGACGGTCCTCTTCCGAGGTGAAAGTGCGGCCGAGCATTGGTCTCACGCCGAAGGTTGGCAGAAACGTGGATTCCGCTCGCGCGCAGGCGAGCCGCATCGGCCGCGTTTCCGTCAAATCACACCCGGAAACACCGGGTATCCAGGAGGCCATCGAAGCGAAGGGCGTTTGTTCGTGGCGCAGGTTCATATAGGACGCACCGGACAAAATGGGACGGGAGTCGGCCTCCGGCACGATGATGCCGAAGAAAACCAGACGGTTGGCGTGAGGGTAGGGAAGCGGCTGGAGAAGCGCGCGGTAGACCACGCTGAAAATCGCGGCATTCGCGCCGATGCCGAGCGCAAGCGTAAGCACCCCAACGATCGCGAAACCCGGCCTTCTCGAAAGGATCCGAGCGGCGTATCGAAGGTCGCGAATCGGCGCTTCGAGCGGCATTCGGCGCTCCACGAGAGCATACGCGCCTTCCCGCAGCGCATCAATAGGAGGCAGCCCTGTTCCGTCAGGCTATCCGAAACGGTCCAGCGTAACTGGCAGGACACCGGCCAGCTCCGCGGCCGCTTTTCTGAGCAGGTTCTTACGCCCTTTGTTTTTCAACGATCGGTTTCCGCCGCTCGCAGTTGCGCCCCGCAAATCCGCGGCGAGCCTGCATGCGCCAAATCAGCGCGAGCCGCAGCTGGCGACTTCGACGAGCGCGCGCTTGGCCATCACGCGCACCATTTCACGCCGGTATTCGGGCGTGAGCGCGGACGTGGTGAGCGGCCGCGCGGTATTGGCCGCCAGCGCGCCGACGGTTTCGGCCAGCACCGCCGTCAGCGTCTTTCCCGCCAACTGTTCCTCGATTCCCGAAACCAGCAGCGGAGCGGGATTGAGCGCGGTAATGGCCGCCTTTGCATTCTCCACCACACCGTTGCGCATTCGCAGCGCCACGGCTACGCCCGCCAGCGGGTAATCGATCGAGCCGCGCACGCGCAGTTTGCGGTATGCGCCGCGCCAGCCGCGCGTGCTGCGCGGCAGGAAAACGCGCGTAAGGATTTCGCGGCTGCCGAGCTTCATGCGCGTGTCGCCCTGGTTCGTGTAGAAATCCGCCAGCCGAACGCGGCGCGTGGCGTCGCACCCGGCGATTTCGATCTCAGCGTCCAGAACGAGTAACGCCGGCGGGGTGTCGCCGGCAAACACGGCCCAGCATTCCGTTCCGCCCGGCGCCACATGGCACAGATCGCCGTCTTTCTTGATGCAATAGCCGCAGGACTTCCGCCACGCGAGCGATTGGTTGTACCAAAGGCATCGCGTGTCGAGGCAAATATTGCCGCCGATGGTGCCCATGTTCCGCAAAACGGGCGAAGCGACGGCATGAGCGGCTTCGGCGAGCACCGGATAGTCGCGGCGAATGATTTCGTTTCGATCGATTTCCGCGAGCGGCGTGAGCGCGCCGATTTCAAGGCCTTCCGCCGATTGCCGGATGCCGCGCAGCTCGGTCACGCCGCGCAAATCCACCAGTTCGCTCGGCGCGAAAAGCCGCTGCCGCATCGAAGGGATCAAATCCGTTCCGCCGGCGATCACTTGTACTATTCCGTCGGTTTGCGCCAGTAAAGAAACGGCTTCGGCCAGCGTTTTCGGCCGTCGCAATTGAAATTCGGGCAGGCTCATCGGGCGTCATCCTCGCGCTTCGATGCGCTGCCAGCCGCGCTTTTGCGCCGCACGGCTGGATCGAGCGGGTGCCGCGCCGGCCCGCGCCCGCCGTGGCAGAGCGAGCCGCCATGTTCGCGAAACGTCGCGGGCCGCGCGGGATCCACGTTGCCCGCCAACCGGACTTTCTTCGCTTCCGGCCGCTGCGCGCGCAATGCGGCCAACACGCGCTCGGGCGTAAAAGGAGCTTCGCGGAGGCGAATGCCCACAGCGTCGTGAATCGCGTTGGCGATCGCGGGAATCGCCGCGGCCAGCGAGCCCTCACTCGCTTCTTTCGCGCCAAACGGGCCTTCGGGGTCCACGCTTTCCACGATGATGCATTCGATTTCCGGTGATTCCGCCGCGGAAGGCGAGCGGTATTCGAGCAGGCCGGGATTCATCAGCAATCCGTCTTTCCAGACCAATTCCTCTTCCAGCGCCTGCCCGAGTCCCATCCAAACCGATCCGATCACTTGGCCTTCGACGGCGACGGGATTGAGCGCGCGGCCGCAATCGTGCGCCGCCCAGATTTTGTGCACCGTCACGACGCCGGTTTCCTCGTCCACGCTCACTTCGGCCACCTGGGCGGAATAGGAATAGGCTGGCGATGGGCCAACACCCGATCCTTTGTAATGCCCGCCACGCGCTTCCACGGGCGGGGCGTAGGAACCCGAGCCGCCGAGCGCGCCGTGAAAATCAATCGCGGCCACGACGGCTTCCTCGAACGTCATTCTGTCCTTCGGGCACTCCTCGGCGCGCTTTTGCTGGACCGAACCACGCAAAATCTGGCCTTCCACGCGCCCACTCGCCGCAATCGTTGCTGTTTCCTCGACCGCGCCGGGACCTTCGTCTCCGTATGCGCCATGGTTCCACACGCGATCGCCGCGCATGATTACGTCCTCGGGAGTGGAATTCATACGCTTGGCCGCGGCTTCGGCGATCTGGCGTTTCACCGCCTGTGCTGCGCGCAGCGTCGCATTGCCGTTCATGAACGTCACGCGGCTGGAATACGATCCGATGTCGATCGGCGTGAGATCGGTGTCCGCCGCGACTACGCGAACCCGGCCGAGCGAACAGCCGAGCGTTTCCGCGGCGATCTGCGCCACCATCGTGTCCGATCCCTGGCCGATATCCGAAGCGCCGGTGTAGACCACCACGCCGCCGTCGCGATCGATTTTGATGTTCACCGTCGAATGCGGCATGTCGCTGCGGATGATCGAATTCGCCGCGCCACTCACGTAATGGCTGCACGCGATTCCCAGGCCGCGTCCTCGCGGCAATTTGCCCTTGCGCTCGCTCCAGCCGGAGCGTTCTGCCACGCGAGCGATGCATTCCGGCAAGCCGTAGCTTCCGACGCGCAATCCATTCACCGTGACGCATGGCGGCACGAGCAGATTCCGCCGGCGGATTTCCACCGGGTCCATCCCGATTCGCTGGGCGGCTTCATCGAGTTGCGCTTCGAACGCGAATCGAACGTTGACCGTGCCGTGGCCGCGCATCGCGCCGCAGGCGGGTTTGTTCGTGAGGACGCGATAACCGTCGTACTGAAAATTCGGTATTTGGTAGAGCGCTCCGCCGAGCAGCGCGCCGGCGTAAAGGATGGTCACCACGCCGTACGAACAATACGCGCCGCCGTCCTGAATCACTTTCGCCGCGACGGCGGTGATTTTCCCATCGCGCGTCACGCCGGTTTTCAAATCCACGATGGTGCGCGGCCGCCCGCGATGCGCCCAGAACACTTCCTCGCGCGTGTAAGTGATTTTCACGGGCGCCCGCGCCTCGCGCGCCGCGACGGCCGCGATGATTTCGAGCGGAATCACTTCGCTTTTGCCGCCGAATCCGCCGCCCACGAGCGGCTTGATCACGCGGATCTGCGACATCGGCATTTCGAGCACGATGCTCAGCTTGTGCTGTAAATAATAGGGAACTTGCGTGGACGACCAGACGGTCAATCGGCCGGGCCGGCCCGTTTGCGGATCGATTTCGAACGCGGCGAGCGTCGAATGTGGCTCCATCGCCGCGTGCGTCACTTCGTTCGCGATGTAGCGGCCCTCGATCACCGTATCGGCCTGTGCGAATCCAGCCGCGGGATCGCCGAAAGCGTGGTGATATTCCTTTTCGATGTTGTGCGGCCGCTGCTCGTGGAGCAGGTCGGTTTCCGCGCGCATGGAATCTTCCGGATCGAACCACGCGGGCAGCGGCTCGTACCGAACGTCAACGAGTTCCAGCGCTTTTTCGGCGATTGCTTCCGACTCCGCCACGACGCAGGCCACGTTGTCGCCCACGTACCGCACCTTGTCCACTGCCAGCGCCGTTTCGTCGTGGCCCACTGGCAAAATCCCGTATTTGTTCGGCGCGTCCGCGCCGACGGCCACCGCGACCACCCCATCGAGCGCGAGCGCGCGCGATGCGTCGATGCCCACGATCCGCGCGTGCGGCAAGGGCGAATGGAGGATCTTGCCGATGAGCATTCCCGGCATCGAGAGATCGTCCGTGTATTTTCCCTGGCCAGTGGTTTTTCCCGCCGAATCCACCAGCGCTACGGGCTTCCCGATCACCGAAAATTCGTTCACAAGGCCCTCCGGCCGGCTTTTTCGGCCTCGATCGCGGCTTTCACCGCCTGGTACATCTGGTTGTAGCCGGTGCACCGGCACAAATTTCCGCTGAGCGCCGCGCGAATCTCTTCTTCACTGGGATCGGGATTTTGTTCGAGTAAGGAATGAACGGCGATCATGAATCCGGGAGTGCAAAATCCGCATTGCGCGCCGCCCCATTCGCCGTAGGCTTTCTGAATTGCGGCGAGCGCGCCGTGCTCGGCGATGCCTTCGACGGTCAGGATGCGCTGGCCTTCGCACGCGGCGGCGAGCAGCGTGCACGCGAGCATCGGCTCGCCATCAATTTCCACCGTGCACGCGCCGCAGGAGGAATCGTCGCAGCCGCGCTTCGATCCGGTGAGACGCAGATCGAGCCGGAGCGCGTCGAGCAGCGTCTGATTCGGCGCGCAGGCGAATTCGACGTCGCGGCCGTTGACGTTGAGCGTGATCAGCAGTTTTTTCATGTTCGGCGGGTTCGCCCGGCGCTTCGGCGTCAATTGAACCGCACGTATTCGAAATCAATCGGTTGCTGATTAATCCCTCGCACTGGCGGCGAGATCCAGTTGGCGAATTTTCCAAGTTCCACCACGCGCCCGCTCATCAGCGACTGTACGAACGCGTAATCGCGCCCGCTCGGCAGCCATTCGTCCCTGCGGTTTCGCCACGCTTCTTCGCTGAGCACTTCGCCGGCGGGGCTGATGAAATGGCCGGCGAAATTCCCGATGGCGCGATGAAAGCCCTTGTGGGGGAGCGTGAGCCGGAAGGCCAGCCCGGCGCGTTCCATATTGCGATTCCAGCGGTCGACGCCCGCTTCGATTTCGTGGATGTAGTCGTCGCGCAGGCGCTCGTTCAACGCCGTCAGCGCGGGCACGCGGCGTTCCAGTATTTTGTCGCCACCCACTTCGAGAATCGGGTAATCGCCGTCCTGAAGCAGGTGATCGTCCCCGACTTTCGTTTCTTCATAGCGGCCTTTGAGGCCAGAGGTGTAATAGCTGGCCGCGTTCGAGGAAGCGTCGCCGCCGAAAAGATCGAGTGTGACGCTGTAGTGGAAATTCAGATATTTCTGGATGGTCTGGAGATCGATCGCGCCGAGCGCGCGAACGTCGGCCGGATCTTCCACGTTGTTTTCCTTCATTACGTCGCACGTGCGGCGGATGATCCGGCTGACGCCGGTTTCGCCCACGAACATGTGGTGCGCTTCCTCGGTGAGCATGAAGCGGCAAGTGCGCGCCAGCGGATCGAAGCCGGATTCGGCGAGCGCACTCAACTGGAATTTGCCGTCGCGATCGGTGAAAAACGTGAACATGAAAAACGCCAGCCAGTCCGGCGTCGGTTCGTTGAACGCGCCCAGGATGCGCGGATTATCCGCGTCGCCTGAGCGGCGTTCGAGCAGCGATTCCGCTTCTTCGCGGCCGTCGCGGCCGAAATAGCGGTGGAGCAGATAGACCATCGCCCACAGGTGCCGGCCCTCCTCGACGTTCACCTGAAACAGATTCCGCAAATCGTAGAGCGATGGGCAGGAGAGCCCCAGCGTGCGCTGCTGCTCCACCGAAGCCGGTTCGGTATCGCCCTGCGTCACGATGATTCGCCGCAACGGCGACCGGAATTCGCCGGGAACGTCCTGCCACGCCGGCTGCCCTTTGCTCACGCCGAAATTCACCTGCCGATCGGAATCGCGCGGCTGTAGAAAAATTCCCCAGCGATACTCCGGCATCCTCACGTAGCCGAATTGCGCCCAGCCGTCTGGTTCCACGCTGGTCGCGGTGCGAAGGTAGACGTCGTACGTGTGGCTTTCGGTCGGGCCCATGTCGAACCACCAATTCAGGTAGGCCGGTTGCCAGTGCTCGAGCGCGCGCTGCAACACGCGATCGCGCCCCAAATCCACGTTGTTGGGGATTTTGTCGAGATAATCAATCATCGCCGTCTCCTTCGCAATCGAAACTATTCGCGCGCGTCAGACGCGGTCCCAGCCGAATTTCACCGGCGCGCCCGTTCCATAGACCTTCAGCGCGCCGTGCTCGCCGATCGCGTTCGGCCGGTTGAAAATCCAGTTTTGCCACGCCGAAAGCCGGCCGAAAATTCGCGTTTCCATCGTTTCCGGCAATCCGAATCGCAGATTCGCTTCGAGCCCGGTGAGCGCGTCGGGCGAAAGCGAGGCGCGCGATTCGATCGCCAGGCGCAATTCGTCTTCCCAATCGAGTTCGTCGGGCGCTGCGGTCACGATGCCGGCTGCGGCCGCTTCCCGCGGCGCGATGGCTTCCCCCTCGCGATGGCGAAGCGCCTCGATCGCCGATTCGTCGCTATAAAATCGCGCGGCGATACGCGGCAGTTGGTTCACCATCGGCAACGGGCCGAAATTCATGGCCGAAAGCGCAACGCTCGCGGCTTGGCCTTCGGTCGCATCCAGCATGTAGCTGCGGTCGGACGCCAGTGCCAACTCGAAAAGTGTTCCGACGAAACACGATCCCGGCTTGATCACGGCGAACATCGAGCGCGACGTCACGTCCAGCCGCGCCAGCGTTCGCCGCAGCTTGCCGATCGTTTCGCGCACGAACCAATGATCCGCGTGCTCGACGAGAAACTGGTCCATGGCGAGCACGGCGTCCGCGCTGCCCGTGGTTTTGAAAATCCACAATCCCAATTCCAGACCGTTCGTGCGCAAACTCAAAATCGCGTCGTCGAGTTCGCGCGCCATCTGCAAAGGCCACCAGTGCGCGCCGGCGGCCAGAACTTCTTCAATCGTTTTTGGCGCGACGCCTTCCGGCCCGCGAATCGTAAACGTTGCCGTGCGCGCCGCGGAATCCGTCTGCACGTCCACGAATTTGTAGTGGCGCCCCGCGGCGTCCACCACGCGCTCGAGCGGTGTGAGCGCAACACCGCGCGCCTGGGCCGGACGATCGCTTTGCGCGGCCAGCTCATGTGCGCGGGATTTTACATAATCGGGGAACTGCTGCGTTTTCACCACCGCGTCCACCAGTCCCCAATCCTTCGCCCGCTGTCCCTTTACGCCGTCGGGTGTGGTGCAGAAGAGGTCGGCGATATCGCGCCGCACGTTGCGCTTGTCGGTGACGCGCGTGAGACCACCGGTGCCCGGCAAAACGCCGAGCAGCGGCAATTCCGGCAAACTCACCGCGGAATTGCGGTCGTCCACCAAAACGATTTCGTCGCACGCGAGCGCCAGTTCGTACCCTCCGCCAGCCGTCGTTCCATTGAGCGCGGCCAGAAATTTCAGGCCCGAATGCCGGCTCGAATCTTCGATGCCGTTTCGGGTTTCGTTGGTGAATTTGCAGAAATTCACTTTCCAGGCATGCGACGAACTGCCCAGCATGTAAATATTCGCGCCGGAGCAGAAGACGCGGCTTTTCGCGCTCGTCAGAACCACCGCTCGCGTTTCCGGATGCTCGAAGCGGATCCGGTCGAGCGCGTCAGCCAGTTCGATATCAACCCCTAGATCGTAGGAATTCAGCTTCAGTTTGTAGCCCGGCCGCAGCGGTGCTTCCTCGTTCACGTCCATCACAAGCGTCGCCACGGGGCCGTCGAATTCCAGCCGCCAATGCCGGTAGCGCGCGGGATCGGTCTGGTAATCCACTTCGAATTTTGGCGCCTTGTCTTGCGTTGCCGCCGCGTCCACGCCTGCCTCCTTAGCCGAGTTCGGCCCGCAAAGCTGCGGCGAGCCGGCTAAAATTCGCATCGATCGAATCGCCGGAATTGTCGAACTGCAGATCCGCCTTGCGATAAAGCGGCTCCCGCGCTTCCAGAATTCGGCGCAAATCCTCGCGCGCTTCGCCGCCCGCGGCGATGGCGCGCCGGTCGCCCTGCGCCACCACGCGCGCCATGTATTCCTCGGGCCGCGCCTTGATCCACACGGTGTAGCAATTCGCCCGTAGCCGCGCGTAAGTTTCCTCTTCGGAAACCACGCCGCCGCCCGCCGCAATCACCGCGTTTCCGTACTCGGCGAGCACGCGGTCGAGAGCGCGGCTTTCGATCCGCCGGTAGCCCGATTGCCCGTAGAGCGAAAAAATTTCGTCGAGCGGCATGCCTGCGTCTTTTTCGATTTCCCGATCGAGTTCGACGAACGCAACGCCGCGCTCGCGCGCCAGCCGCTCTCCAAGCGCCGTTTTTCCTGCGCCGCGCAGCCCGACGAGAGCAATGCGTTTCCGCCTCGCGTCGTGCGCGTCGCCCAGTTCACGCGAGAGATGTTCGATTACCTCATTCAGCCGGTGCGCCGGAATCCTGTCGAGAAACCGCTCGATTCGCAGCCGCTCCTCACTCACTTCCGGTTCGGGAACGAACAGGGTTTCGAGCGAAACGTCGAGCGCCTGCACGATTCGCCTTAATAGAAGGATGGAAATATTGCCGTCGCCCGCTTCGAGCTGCGCCAGGTGCCGCTCGCTGACGTCGGCTTCCTGCGCCACCATTTTCCGCGTCATTCCGCGCCGATTCCGGAGTTGGCGCACCCGCCGGCCCAGGAACGACAGAAATTCGGCATCCGTAGGCGCACCGTCGGCCTCGAGCAGCGGTTTGTTTTGAACGAATTCCCCCACGCATGCAATATAATACATGTCACCCCATAGAGGTCAACGTATTCTGCAGCCGCTTGATTCGTTTTTCGAACATTGGCTGGTATTTCTTCCTGCTACGCTGATAACTCTTTATAGGGCTTAAAGTTGCAACTAACGTCTTACCGAAACCGGGATCGGCTCGTTACCATCCCTTGATGAACTATTGTGCCGAATGCGCTATGCTTTCCGCTGCCGGCGTGCGGGATTTGCTGCCGCAACCTATCGAGTTTGGCGCGGGGGAGATATAAACAATGACGAAACTGGCGAATTACGTTTGCGGCGAATGGGTCGAAGGCTGCGGCCCGGGCGATCCGCTCGTCGATCCG
Organism: Acidobacteriota bacterium; assembly: GCA_021818865.1. Classification (GTDB taxonomy): domain Bacteria; phylum Acidobacteriota; class Terriglobia; order Acidiferrales; family UBA7541; genus JAKASX01. Next base: position 29,111 of record JAKASX010000009.1, on the reverse strand, counting down.
GTCACGGGCGAGGAACTGGCGCGCGCGTCGACCGAAGGCGTGGACATTCCCGCCGCGCTGGCATTTGCGCGATCGAGAGGCCACGTCGCGCTCAGCGAGTTGAGCTACGCGCAGCGAGCGGAACTGCTCGGGAAAATCGCGGATACGCTCGCGGCGAATCGCGCCGAGTATTTCCGCATTTCGCTGCTGAATTCCGGCGCCACGGATCCCGACGCTTCCTTTGACGTGGATGGCGCCGTCTACACGATGAAATATTTTGCCAAGGCCGGGCGCGCCCTGGGCGACGCCCGCATGCTGCGTGAAGGCGCGCGCGCTCCGCTTTCGAAAACCGGCGCTTTTCAGGCCGATCATTTCCTTCAGCCGGTCGCCGGAGCGGCGATTTTCATCAACGCCTTCAATTTTCCGGCGTGGGGCTGGTGCGAAAAGGCCGCACCCGCACTGCTTTCCGGCGTGCCCGTGGTAGTGAAACCGGCCACTTCGACGGCGTGGCTCACGCAGAAAATGGTTTCCGACGTTGTCGCCGCGGGCATTCTGCCACCGGGTGCGATTTCGATCTTGTGCGGATCGGCGCGCGAGCTGCTTGACGCCGCCGGCGAAGAGGACGTGATTTCCTTCACCGGCTCGGCGCAAAATGCCGCGCGCATTCGCGGCCACCAGAACGTGCTTCGCCGCTCGGTCCGCGTGAACGCCGAAGCCGACAGCATCAATTCCACCATTCTCGGCCCGGACGCCGCGCCCGGCACGCCGGTCTTCGATTTGCTGGTGAAGGAAGTAGTTCGAGAAATGACGCTGAAAGCCGGACAGAAATGCACCGCGATTCGGCGCGTGCTGGTTCCTCGCGTGCAATTTCGCGCCGCGGCCGATGCCATCGCGGCGAAACTCGCCGAAATCAAGGTGGGCAATCCGCGCAACCAGGAAGTGAAGATGGGGCCGGTGGTGACCAAATCCCAGCAGGCTTCCTGTTTCGCAGGAATCGCCGAATTGCGAAAGGAATGCGCGGTGATATTCGGCGGGAATCCCGATTTTGCGCGGCTCGACGCCGATCCCGGGAAATCCTGCTTCGTTCCACCGACGCTGCTTGCGTGCGAAAATGCCGCGGCGGCGAGCGCGGTGCACGACGTGGAAGTCTTCGGCCCGGCCGCCACACTCATCGCTTACGACGGCGTTGCCGATGCAGTCGAGATCGCGCGACGCGGCCTCGGGTCGCTCGTCGCGTCAGTTTTTTCCGCCGATGCCGATTTCCTCCGCGCGCTCACGCTGGGAATTTCCGGCCTGCATGGCCGCATCGTGGCCGTGGATCCTTCGGTCGGCGCACAGCACACCGGCCACGGCAACGTGGTGCCGAGCTGCCTGCATGGCGGTCCCGGCCGCGCCGGCGGCGGCGAAGAGCTAGCGGCGTTGCGCGCGCTGCTCTTCTACCATCGCCGGTTCGTTGTGCAGGGTCCTCCCTCGTTGCTCGATTCCATGGCGGAGCGCTGCGCCGATTCGCAACTCCTCTACGCGTAATCAGACGGTCCCAACGCACCACCGAGCCATCTGCCCGCACGCGGGACAATTCCGCGGCGCTACGCGTTCTTGTTCTGGAGCGCCCGCGCGAACGGCGGAAAGATTGGAGTTGCTACGGCCGCGAGCCCGGCATACTGTTGTCTGGAGCGGCGTGCCGCGCGAAACGATTCGCTGCAAACGGACCGGAATCAGGAATCGACTTCCTGAGGCAGCGGCGTTGTTCGCGAGAAGCCGTTCTTCCGGTTGGAGGGGGGAACCTGCCATGGGAATGCTCAATCGCGCGCCTCTTCTGGCAATTGTGCTGACCCTTGCGGCCACGGCCCCGCCTTCGCGCAAGGCGGCAACGAGCGCCCCTAATGTCCAGATCATCAACGTCACAGCGAAAAAATACGAATTCGATCCGTCGCCGATTCACGTCAAGCAGGGAACGAAAGTCGAGCTGCGAATCACTGCAATCGATCATAGGCACGGTTTTTCCATCCAACTCACGCCGGTGGGATCGGGCAAAAATGCGGCGCCAGGGCTCGTCTTCGACTCGCCTCGCAGGTGTTGGAACCTGCCCAAGGGAAAGACAACGATCATCGAGTTCGTAGCGAAAACTCCCGGCACGTATCCTTTCCATTGCTGCCACTTTTGCGGATTCGGCCACAAGCGGATGAAGGGTGAACTCATCGTGGATCCGTGAAGCAGGCGTCGCTCCGGGGCGCCGGCGCGGTTCGCAAGAATCCTTCGCGGCCCAGGCCGCCTTACGGAGCGGGAGCGGCGGGTTGGTTTGAAGCGTGGACGAACGGCCAACTGCGCGTCCAGCGCGCGCGCAGAAAAAAGACGCCGAGCCCCGCCAGCAGCGTCAACAGGCCGAACAGGACGTAACGCATGCCTGAAGACAGAAACACCGCGATCCATCCGGCAAGCGCCACGATGGCCGGCAGCGGATAAAGCCACATTTTGTAAGGCCGCGCCGATTCGCGGAATTTCCGGCGCAATAGCGGCAACGCGAAAATCTGCCCGATGAACTGCACCAACACGCGCGTGGTGATCAGCGCCGCGATCACCACGTCCAGTCGGAAAAACGCCGCGACGATCGCGATCGCGGAAACCGTCAGCAGCGAGACGTGCGGAAAATTCTTCTTCGGATGCAGCCGCGCGAATGGGCGAAAGAAATTACCGTCCATCGCCGCGGCGTAGGGAATCCGCGAATAGCCGAGCAGCAGCGCGAACACCGAGCCGAACGCCGTCCACAAAATCATCACCGTAATCGCAATCGCCGCCGGCCGGCCGTAGAGCCGGCCCATGAATTCCGAAACCAAAAACGGCGAATGCATTGCCTGTCGCCACGGCACCACGCCGATGAGCGCCACGTTGATCGCCGCGTAAGCGACAGCGCAGGCCGCGACCGACAGCAGAATCGAGCGCGGAATCACGCGCGCAGGCTCGCGAACTTCGTCGCCGATGTAGCAAACGTCGTAATAGCCCAGATAGTTGTACATCGCCACGAGCGTCGCGCTGCCGAGTCCCATCGCGAATCCGCTACCAAACGCGAACGCGTGAGGCGGAAACGCAAACGCCTGGTGAAAGTTCGCATGCGGAAGTCCCACCGCCAGAATCGCCGCCATCGTCAGCACCGTGCCGAGCCACAGAGTCACGGTGAGCCGGCTCAGGACGGTCGTTCGCCGATACAAAAAGGCGAGCGCGAGCAGGCCCACGCCCGCGGCGACGAATTTCCCCTCGAGCGGCGTCATCCCCGGCCATAAATAGCCCGCGTAATCGGAAAATCCAATCATGCCCGAAGCAATTTCGAGCGGTCCGCTCAAAACAAATTGCCAGATGAAAAGGAAGGCCATCAACCGCCCGAACGTTTCCGGGCCGTAGGTTTCGCGCAGGAACCGGTAACTTCCGCCCGAGCCCGGGAGCGCGGCGCCGAGTTCGCTCCATACGAGGCCGTCGCATGCGGCAAGCAGCGCGCCCAGAATCCATCCGAGCATGCTTTGCGGCCCGTTCATCGCCGCGAGCAGCAGCGGAATCGAAATGAACGGCCCCACGCCGACCATGTTGGACATATTCAGCGCGGTCGCGCCGACGAGGCCGAAGCCTCGTACCAGATGCGGAGAGGATTCGCGTTCCATGAACGCAGGATTCTAGCGCAACGCGGCGCTCGACGCGCGCTTTCGCTTGGCCGCGTTTCCTGCAAAAATAGCCGCCATGAGCGACGACCGCCTTTCCCGCGAAACCGCGTTTCTCACCGAAGCCGATAAGTTGAAGCTGGTCCTCCGGCGCACGCTGCTGACGGATGGCTCGCGGCGCGAAAATACGGCCGAGCATTCCTGGCACATCATTCTCACCGCGATGGTGTTGCGCGATTACGCGGCCGAGCCGCTGAATTTCGAGCGCGTTGTGGAAATGCTCGCCGTGCACGACCTAGTGGAAATTGACGCCGAAGACACGTTCGCCTACGACGTCGAAGGGAACCAGACGCGGCCCGATCGCGAACGGCGCGCCGCCGACCGCCTGTTCGGCCTGTTGCCGCAGGCCGCCGGCGCGCGATTCCGCGCGTTGTGGGAGGAATTCGAGGCACACCAAACGCCCGAATCGCGTTTCGCCAACGCCGTGGACCGGTTTCAGCCGCTCCTGCAGAATCTGGCGACGGAGGGCGGCACGTGGCGCATCTATCATCCCACGCGCGCGCAGGTGCTTCGCCGTATGGATCCGGTGCGCACGGCGCTGCCGGCGCTCTGGCCGTTCGTCTGCGAAGCTATCGAACGCTTCATTTCCGCTGAAAGCGGCGATAGCACTGGCGCCTGACGCGAGACTTCGGCGTCAACGCGGCCACAGCCAGCCGAACGTTCCCGCGGTGAGCAGGCCGTAGATGAGGCCGTCGAAAACTTCCTTCAGCACGACCGTCCAGGGATAACCTCTCCAGATGCCATTGCTCAGCTGCCCCAGCCCGAATGCCATGAACGCCGCCGTGCCCGCCACGCGAAATACCCCAAGGTAGGCCGTTCCAGGCGCGAGCGTGCGGCCGGTGAGGTACGCGGTGAAATAACTGATGATGAGGCAGTAGAGGAACCATTCGGCCAGATATTTCCCCATCGCCGGCGGACCGCTCCGGAAGACCGCCATCATTCCCACCGGGCCCTGCCGGAATTTTTCGGCGATTTCGGGGGATTTCCGTTGCCGGTCGGTACAAAAGGGAAACATGTAAAGCCCGCGTTTCACGCCGGCTTCGCGCAACGCACGAAGAATATTTTGCTCCTGCGGGAGCGGCTGATAATCGGTTCGGTGATACGGCAGCATCATATGTACGATCGAACTGGCTACGAACACAATCACCGCCGAAACCAGAATTGGGAGCCAAAGCGCGCTGAGTGGAACCACGGTCGGCCTCCTTGGTGTACGAGGGAAGGATGCCGGAATGATTCGGGAGATTACGCCGCGCCACGCGCCCAGTCAACCGGATTGTGCCCGTCTTCCGTTGGGCGGTGATGAGAAGCGGGGCTACGCGCCAAGGATTTACTTTTCCCGCGTGTAGATGGTTTCCTGAAAAGGCACTTGCTTTCCGTCCTTGCCCGTCGTGGACATCGTCACGGTGAACTGATTTTCGCTATCCCAATGCAGTCGCGCGTACAGCGGCATGTCGCCCATCCCCGCGCTATACGTCTCGCCCGCGTACTCGATCGTTTTGCCGCCGTCGCTGCTGGTGCCATTCATCATCGTGATGCCGGTCGACATCGTGTACATCCGCGCCATTTCATATTGCTTTGTTGCGTCGTTGTAACCGTAAATCCGCAATCCCTCCACCGGCCGGCCAAACACGACGTCCTTGCTATTTTCCAGAATGAATCGCCCGCCCAGGACCGGCGAAAACGTGGATGTTCCGCTGGACGGTTTCGCCGCCGCGCCCGTTTGTCCCACGAATTTGATCACGCGATCGAAATGTCCCACGAGCTTGGCAAGCGCTTCATGCGGAGCGCTTAGCGTAGAGGCATGCTTTTCCACCATCGCTTGCGCCGCACCATTCGAGTGATTCGGCGTGTTACTCCTCGCCTGCGCTGGTCGTGCAGTTGCATGTCCCAAAGCCAAACCAATCGCGAGCCCGATTGCCAGGCCCGCGCCAAGTCCAGTTTCCCCCGCCAAATTTCGCCTTTTCGTTTCCCCCATCGGTTTCTCCTCCGCTGGCGTGTCTCCATTTCATCCGGGAATTCCGATTCCATCTGTGGGACTGGTAGCGAGAATATTTCTGCCCGGCAAGGAAATCAACGGGAAGCTGGTATTCCGAGCGGTGGAAAGAGTGCCGCGCGACCGAGCGAGAGAAGCGTGCGGTACCCAAGCGCGTGCTACGATGAATGCGTATCCCCCATGGCCGCTGACGACGAACCGATTCGGATTCCTATCACTGATGTTTTCGATTTGCATTCGGTGCCGCCGCGCGATGCCGAAGCGGTGGTGGAAGCGTACCTCGAGGAAGCACACCGGATGGGTCTGAAAGCCCTGCGCATCATTCACGGGCGCGGCGTAGGCGTGCAGCGGCGGATGGTGCGCGCGGTGCTCGCGCGGACGCCGTTCGTCGTTTCCTACAGCGACGCGCCGATGGAAGCCGGCGGCTGGGGCGCGACGATCGTCACGCTCCGATAAGCGCCGCACTTTCCAACGCACCATTTCAGCCGCGCCGCATACCGGTCGGGGCGCGCTGGAACGCGCCCTCGCCGCTGGTGTATCATCCGGGGATATTTCGTCCGATCCGCGGTAAACGGGGGAGAACACCTTGGCGCCTGAGCACGATCAAGCGATGAACGGCGAGACCATCTCTCACTACCGGATCGTCGAAAGACTTGGCAGCGGCGGCATGGGTGTGGTCTACAAGGCCGAAGACACGCGCCTGAACCGGTTCGTCGCGCTGAAATTCCTGCCTGAGGAGATGACCAAGGATCCGGTGATGCTCGAGCGCTTCCGGCGCGAGGCCCAGGCCGCCTCCGCGCTCAATCATCCGGGCATCTGCACTATCTACGACATCGGCGAGGAAAACGGCCGCGCGTTCATCGCCATGGAATTTCTGGAAGGCGAAACGCTGAAGCAGAGGATTGCCGGCAAGCCGATGGACATGGACGACCTGCTGGAAATTTCGACTGAAGTCAGCGACGCTCTCGATGCGGCGCACACGCAGGGCATCGTTCACCGCGATATCAAGCCCGCGAACATTTTCGTCACTCGCCGCGGCCACGCGAAAATCCTCGATTTCGGTTTGGCGAAACAGACGCCGGGAGGCCGTCCGGCAAAGGAAGCTTCTACGGCGGAAACCCAACTCACGGCCGGTCTCCAGGCCACGGCACTGACCAATCCCGGGACGGCGCTCGGCACGGTGGCTTATATGTCGCCCGAACAGGCGCTGGGGAAAGAACTGGACGCGCGCACCGATCTATTTTCCTTTGGCGTAGTGCTTTACGAGATGGCGACGGGCATCGTGCCGTTTCGCGGGGACACCTCAACCGCCGTTTTCGATTCCATTCTGCATCGCGCTCCCGTCGCGCCGCTCCGCTTGAATCCCGACCTGTCGCCTGAAATCGAGCGGATCATCAGCCGGGCGCTCGAAAAGGACCGCAAACTGCGCTACCAGACCGCTGCGGAAGTCCGCGCGGAATTGCAGCGGCTGAAACGCGATACCGATCTGGCGCGCTCGGCATCGGTCAGCACGGTGAGCCCATTCGATAACGATATGACGCAAGCAATCGGCGCTGGCGGATCGGGCTCGACCGCGCGGGCGACTGTGGGAACATCCGTGGCGTCCCAATCGCCGGCGCCAGTTGCCCCGGGCGGGGCGATTCCGGCTGTCGAGCCGCAACCTGCTCCGCAGCGCAAACCGCGCTGGGGCTTGATCGCGCTCGAAGCCGTGGCGATTCTTGCCGTCGCCGGAATGCTTCTGATTCCGCGTTTCTTGCGCTCGCTGAACCATGCGCCCGCGCCGGCCGCGCCGGCAAAAACAGCAGCCAGCGTGTCGCCAGCAGCCACAGCGGCCGCGAACGCGGTCCCGGCAAACAGCAGCAACGCTTCCTCCGCACCGGCTGTTGCGTCTCCCGCTCCCGCTGCGGCCAAGCCGGCCGAGGCGCACACCGAAGCCCGCGTGCCAGTTGCCAGAAAGGTTGCGCGGAAAATCGTGCGGCGCGCTCCGGCTAAGAAGAAAATCGAAACGGCGGCGAATTCGCTCGCGGAACTACCGGAAAATTCGGCGGCTTCCACGTCTGCGCCCAAATCGCCGGCGCAGCCAGCCGCAACGGCCGTCGCCGCGACCACCCCGGTCGCAAAGATTGTTCCCAAAGCTTCCGCGCCCAACAGCGCCGCCGTACCCGTGGTGGATGCACGGCTGGGCAAGTGCTCGGCCGCGTTCGTTGTAAACGACGCCGCGGGGAACCCTCTGGACAACGCGCAACTCAGCCTGGCGATCCGGCACGGATTCCTTGGTTTGCAAAAGACCGAAGTTCAAATTGCGACCAACGCCGAAGGCGAGGCGCGATTCGCCGGCTTGCCTGCCGATTCGTCGCTGAAATTCACCGTGCGTTCTGGCGGCCATGTGAAGAGCGTTGCCGACAATTCCACGGCCGTGTGCAATAACCGTTTCAGCGTCCAATTGCCGTAACGCCGGCGTCCCCGGCTGAATCCCCGTCTTGACATTTGTCGTTATAACGACTAATATCCCTTGCATGAAGGAACCAAAGCGTTCCGCCAGGGGCCGCCGCGTCGCCAGCCCGGAAGAAGCGGCTTTCCTCGACTTGCTCCGCACCGCCGACCTGCTCGAGCGCGGAATCGTCGGCGTCCTCAAGACGGAGGGCCTCTCGCCGACGCAGTACAACGTGCTGCGCATCCTGCGCGGCGCGCCTGAAGGGCTCTCCTGCGGCGAAATTGCCGAACGGATGATCACCCGCGATCCCGATATCACCCGCCTGCTCGACCGCCTCGAGAAGCGCCGGCTGATCTCCCGTTCCCGGGAAGCGAAAGACCGGCGAACCGTGCTCACGCGGGTCGCGCCGGCCGGACTCGTGCTGCTCGGGCGGCTGGACGCGCCGGTTCAGCAGGCGCATCGCCAGCAGCTCGGACACCTGGGCGCGGGCAAGCTGCGGAAACTCATGCAGTTATTGCAAGCGGCGCGCCGGGAGAGCCGCTGATATTTTTAGCCTTAAAAGTCGTTGCAACGAATATCGTTGTCACGCATCTAAGGGGTGTTGGCAATTGAAGCCAGCCGAAAAGGAGAAAGAACATGAGCACATCGGTTTTGCCGCAAACGACCACCTGGACCGCCGATCCGGTCCATTCCGTGGCGGAATTCAAGGTGAAGCACATGATGATTTCGAGCGTAAAGGGCCATTTCGCGGCTATTCGCGCAACACTGACACTCGACGGCGAAGACGTCACCCGCTCCCGGGTCGAAGCTTCGCTCGATGCCGCTTCGATCGCGACCGGCGAGCTGCAGCGCGATGCGCACCTGAAGAGCGCCGACTTTTTCGACGCCGCGAAGTTCCCGACGTTGTCGTTTGTTTCCCGCGGCGTCGCGCGCCGCGACGACGGCTCGCTAGCGGTTACTGGCGATCTGACGATTCACGGCGTCACTCGCGAAGTGGTCTTCAGCGTGGATGGTCCGTCCGAGCCTGCTCGCGACCCCTGGGGCAAGGAGCGAATTGGCCTGTCTGCCGCCACCAAGATCAATCGTAAGGATTTCGGTCTGAACTGGAACGCGGCGCTTGAAACCGGAGGTATTCTGGTTGGTGACGAAGTGGCCATCAGTCTCGACGTGCAGTTTTTGAAGTCCTGAACTTTTCTCAGGTGTCGGTTGCAGCTAGCAGCGCCGTCGGCGCAAAGGGGGAGAAACGAAATGTCGCTCCGACCGGTAAGGAAAACAATTCAGACGAAAACGACGATCGAAGGCGCGGGCGTCAAGCTGGAACGTGCGTTCGGCTTCGGCCAGACGAAGGATTTCGATCCTTTTCTCCTGCTGGACGATTTCCGCAATGACAATCCCGAGGATTATCTGGCCGGTTTTCCCTGGCATCCGCATCGCGGAATCGAAACCATCACGTACGTGCTCGCCGGTTCGGTGGAACACGGCGATAGCCTGGGCAACAAGGGCAAAATGACCGCCGGCGACGTGCAGTGGATGACGGCAGGCAGCGGAATCTTGCATCAGGAAATGCCCAAAGGCGATCCGCATGGGCGAATGCACGGCTTTCAGTTGTGGGCGAATCTGCCGGCATCCCTCAAGATGACCGATCCCCGCTATCAGGATGTTCCGTCGAGCGCGATTCCCGAAGTTACCGACGACGACGGCACGCGCGTTCGCGTCGTTTGCGGCGAATTCTGGGGGAAAAAAGGACCGGTGGAGGGCGTTGCGGCCGATCCGAATTATCTCGACGTGTCCGTTCCGCCGCGCACGCGCCGCCGGCTGAAAATCGAAACCGATCGCAACGCGTTCGCCTACGTTTTTGCCGGCTCGGGGACGTTTCGCGACGCTTCAAGTCCGCAACCAGTCTTGACCGACCAGGTGGTGGACCCGAACGCGGCGCCCGTTTACGACGCCCGAAATCACTCCCTCGTTCTGTTCGATCGCGGCGATGAAATCGTGGTGCAAACGGGCGATGAAGGCATGCGTTTCTTGCTGATTTCGGGAAAACCGATCGAAGAACCTGTCGCCTGGTACGGGCCAATCGTAATGAATACGCAGGAGCAGTTGCGCCAGGCTTTCGCCGAGTTGAAAACCGGCCAATTCATCAAGCACCGCTGAGCCGGGCCGGTCGACGTGTTGTACGGTCCTCCCGCCACAGCCGTCGGCGGCTCTTGCCGGTATTCCCCTTGCGAGTTGAGAGTCGCAACGAAGGTGGCGCAGCACGGACTCGGAGCCTTCCAGATCCCCAGAAAGCGTGAAGGAGTCGTGGTCTCCAGTAGCCTGGAGGGTAACGGCGTTTGACCTCAGGAGGTGCTCCGCGAACATACACGCGCACCCTTCCCGGAGCCGATCTCGGAAGCCACGACGGATAATTCCGGGCCTCTTTGATCAACAAACGACCGCCTGTCTCTTCCTCGAAGCTGAACCGCTGACCCGTCTCGACCGCCTCGGGTCATTGGAGCGAGGCGGGCGCTGCGGCTACTTTGTTTCGGGTTCCTCCGAAGCCTTTAAACACGCCCGGACTCCACCAGCGACGAATGTCGCCTTATCGCACCAAACCGCAACGGGATAGTAGTCGCCCATCACTCCTTGGGCGCACTGGCCAGCGGTGTCCACCTCGTTCCGATCTGGAATGGACGGGAAGTTGAAGTTAAACGTGCAGTCGGCCGTAATAGCCTTTTGGATGGAATAGGGGAAATTGTCGGTGGTCAGCACGTTTCGGAGAATCAGCATCTTGGGATACTGCTCGTCCCCCCACGGCATCCAGTTCACATTGGGCTTTAGCCAATCGGGGCGAAACAGATCGTCCGAAATGACGATCGTGTAATAGCCGCCTTCTACGGTGGTTGTCAGATCGGTTGCGCAAGCGGGGCTCGACAACGGCAACATGAAGTCGACCTCGCACAGCGACCAATACCGCATGTCGACGGTCCGGAAGCCCCGTGCCGGCACCCAGATCGGCGAACCTTCGAATGTGTTGGGGAAACCCGGCGCCTTGCCGTGGATCACGATAATTCGACCGGGCTGGTAAGTATCGCCCGGCAACATGGCCATATAGTTGCCGTCTGGGTTGGGAAGTAAGGCGGGCGGTGGGACTCTCGGCGGTGCAAACCACAGCTGATCGGATGACAGCGTGCCTTCGCTCCCGCTCAGATCTACGGGAAAGAGCATCCCGCGAAATACATTCACGTCGTCCAATCTGTTGACCGGCGAGCACGGCTGCAACTGCTGACTCCCTCCGTTTCCTGTAACGGATATAGTGGGCAGCGGCACGCCTCCCATCAGGCTTCGACCGCCCAGGGACGGATCAGGGCCAGGTACGTACAGCCTGAAGACTACCCAAGCAAAGTCTGAGGAAACCGTGATTGCATTCCCCGAGCTCTGGCCGGCACGCGAGATTACGACGGTGTAAGTGCCGTTGCCGGCGCCGGGTTCGGCGAAGGGGTTGACGCTGCCCGGATCTGGCCTGATTTCGACATCGTAAAGATGCCCGGCGAGGCCCGCCGACATCTTCAGACTATTCGTGTTATAGGCGGCGAAAGAGAAAAATCGGGCGTTTGGATATGTGCCCTTGATCGTCATTGTCTGGTAGTTGTCAAACGGCATCACCCACCATCGGGCGTAGGTGTCGGGGATCGCCCAGTTACCAATCCCCTCCGGCGACCATTCGAGCGGCCATGCACAGCCTCGAGAATTCTGGGCGCGAGCGGCGCTTGGACTGACCAGCATCGCGAGGGCCACAAGAACGGCGGGAATACCAATCCGGGCAAACGGCTTCATCGTTTCCTCCTTCTCTGGTTCGGAATTCGGGGGGCGTTCGGGAGGGGTCGCCTTTCTGACCCTTCCGATGCTCGACGGTCGCGGCTTCGTTCCACGTCGCCTGTTGGGCTTGTGGCCGCCTGACCGCCGGTTTTAGCGTCACATCCGCATTCCGTATGCCAACGCACTGCGCGTGAAAGTGAAGGAAAATGTGGAAGTTGAGACGCAACAACCCTTTAGGAGCCATTCTGGCTGAGCGAATTAACGCGATTCCGGAGTGCTTTTACCCAGCGCCGTCTTGTTTTCTAGGAAACGCGGGATTGCCTATCGGGACGCCGGTTTTTCCGTGAAAAAAGAGCCGCCTTTACATGCCGAATTGGCGAGTGGGGATGCTAGCGCGTGTGGGGTGGTGTAGGGGCTTGGGGTTTTGGCTGACGGTGCGGCGGACAAGATCTTCGCGAAGCAGAAGTTTTTCCGGCGGGGAGCAGAGCCAACACCCGAAGAGCCTTGCCTTTAGAAACCAACTGGAGGCGATGGTCGATATGGCGGTTTTCCCGGAACGGAGTTAGTTCCTGTTGTGGGCAAGCGTGGGCGCGTCCTTGAGCTTCTTAAGCTCGACTAGCAGGGGAAAGTCGGGGTCGGCGTAGACTAGCAGCTTCCGCAGTTCGTTTTCGATTCTTTCCGCGTCTTGGACGCGGCCAAGGCGGCGATACAATCGCGCCAAATCCATTTCGTCTTGCATCCAAAATGGAACGCCGGCCATGGGAACGGAAAAATTGACCGCAGCTCTGTTCGCCGAAGCGCCCTCGAGCACTTGAACGGCGGCCAGCAGGTTGCCCTGTTTCTCGTAAGCACGGGCGAGCCAATCGGCATCAAAGAAGTACACTGGCATCGCTTCGAATCGAGCAGCCTTCATTCCCTTGCGGAGCAACGGCACTGCTTTGGCCGCCTGGCCCTGTGCCAAGAGCTTCTCTCCGGTCACACGTTGCATCTCCCACGGTGGCGGCTGATCGGGGAGGAATTCAGCGGGGAGCTTCCGAATGGCGATGTTCGCCTCGCTCATGAGCCCTTCGCGAAGCATGAGCGAGATGGGGATGTTGCCTGGCCACGATAGCTGGGCGATTTGCCGAAGCCAATATCGCAACGTGGTCTGGTCGCCGCGAACGTAAGCGAGGGTGGCAAGGTCCGCTTCACGGTCAAACCGAGTCTCGGCGGTCGACATATCCTGAAAAAAAGAATTCGCCTGAGCCGCTTGTCCAAGCGCCAACGCGACGAAGCCAAAGTACTCCGGACCGACGCCACCGTTCCGCACGATCGGATTCTTTTCGGCTTGGCTCAGTTCGGTGTTGGCGAGCCCAACGTCGTCTTTCATCCACGCCCGGTACACCGGATAGAGTTGCGTCCAGAGGGCGTCCTGTGCGATCCGAGCCCGGCCGCTGTTGCTCATTCCTGAGAGCAGCGCGCTTGCGCGCTCGACGTAGGGGCTGGCCTCTCTAAACCCGCGCCCTAGATACGGCAGATAGAAGGCGGCGCTGTCATTCGCGTCCACGCTTTGCGGACGGAGCTTGGCTATCCGGACCTCGATGTTCGTCGCATCCTGCATCCGGTCATCGGACTCATAGTCATTCTCGAGGTTGTTCAGCCCCCAATAATTGTTCGGGTCAATTCGCAACAGCGCCTCGTTAGCGCCCTCCGCCTTGTCCCTTTGGCCCTCCATTTCGTAGTAGCTGCCCTCGATGAAGTATCGCTCGGGCTCGGTAGCGTTGCCCGAGAGCTCGAAAGCACGCTTTGCGTAGGGCATATATTCGGCCGGAGGTTTATCCCGGTTGCGAAGGGACCACGCGGCGAGGATGTAGGCTGAAGCGAAGCTCGGATCCACTGCGATAGCTTGTTTCAACAATCCCCAGGCGGCCGCGTTCGCCTCGGCCCAGTCCCCACTGCCCCGCGTATCGCTTTCCTCCAAGTCTTCGTTCGCTTGCGAATAGAGTCGTAGCGCGGTGAGCGACGGCGTTGTGACCCTCGCAAGCGCTACATCGCTCTGGCGAATTTGGGACAGTTTTTCGCCCAGCGCTTGGCGGATGCGGTTCGAGAGCAGGTGAATCGCGGGGAGGATCTGTGCCTGGCTGTTTGCCTGCTCCTCGAAACCGGCAACAGCGTTGCCCGTCGTCGGGTCGATGATCTGCGCGCTAAGCACGTAGGTCGCGCCGAATTTCTCGACCCGGCCGGTGATGAGCGCGCGAATGCCGCCGTCGCGCAGGCAGATTTCGCGGCCGAGCGCGGCATCGACGCGGGTGTTAGGAGGCTTGCGCATGAGCGCCAGCGCGTCATCGATCCGCTCGCGTGGCGCTACGCTCACGAACCGGGAATTGTCCAGATCCACTTGCAGGGCGTATTCCAGGGATCCATTCAAGACGGCTTCGCCCGTCCGGTTGTCGAAACTGGCGATCAGCACCGTATCCATGGGGTGGAAATTCAGCGCGGCGGTCGGGCGGGACGGGGTGGGCCTGAGCATATAAAACCCTGCAATCGCCACTGCCAGCACCACCGCGGTTACCCCGAGCAGCCAGAACCACCAGTTTCCCCAGGCCCGACGACCGCTCGCTGCTGCCGGCACACCCGCCTCGCGCTCCCCGGCCGCGCGCCGGCGGGCGGGTTGGCCAGTTGTTGCACGGCCCGTCGCCGAGTCGCGCTTCAGGCGTTTCAAATCCGCTTCCAGGTCAGGCGCCGTCTGGTAACGCAGATGGCGATCTTTTTCGATGGCCTTATGAATAATTCCGTTGAGATCGAGGGGTATCTTGGGGTTTAAGGCCAAGGCCGATTCGGGTTCTTGATTTAGGACGGCGTCAAACGTCAGCGCATGGGTCTTGGCCACAAAAGCCGGCCGGCCGGTGGCCATCTCGTAGAGCACCGCGCCAAAGCTGAAGAGATCGGTGCGGGCGTCAAGCAGCTCGCCCCGCGCTTGCTCGGGAGACATATACGGCGGCGTTCCCAGAATAGCCCCGGAAACGGTGGCGAACGCCTCGTCCGAGCCCGCCTCCGTCTCCTCACCACTCGAGTCCCGCCTTGCCGCCTGCGGCGAGGGCAACTGCTTGGCTAGCCCAAAATCCAGCACCTTGGCCTGGTCGCGCGTGGTAACGAAAATATTCCTCGGCTTGATGTCGCGGTGGATGATGCCCTTCCCGTGAGCCGCTCCGAGCGCGTCGGCCACTTGCACGCCCAGATCGACCACGAGACTGGCCTCGAGGGGCTTTCCCCCGATGAGGTCTTCCAGCGTCTGCCCCTCGAGCAGCTCCATCGCGATGAAGGGACGCCCCTCGAACTCACCGATATCGTATATAGTGCAGATGTTCGGGTGGTTCAGCGCCGAAGCTGCCTGCGCCTCGCGTCGGAATCGGCCGAACGCGTCCGTTTCTTTCTCGAACCCTTCCGGCAACAGTTTCAGCGCCACCAGGCGGCGAAGCCTGGTGTCCTCGGCCTTGTAGACCACTCCCATCCCGCCGCTGCCAAGCTTCTCGAGAACGCGGTAATGGGAAATTGTTCCGCCGACCAGGCCGCGGCGCGCGGACTCACGCCGAGGATCCCCGCCCGCCTCTTTTGCAAGCTCCCTTCCGGCGACTTCCAGGGCGGGGACTTCGAGGAAATTTCCCGCCTGCTCTTGGCGGTCGAGGAGAGACAGGACCTCGTGGCGCAACGCCTCGTCGCCGGCGCAGGCTTCCTCCAAAAATGCGTCTCGCTCACTCGCGTCGCGCTCGAGAGCCGCGTGGTAGATTCGCTCGATCCTACGCCACCGCTCAGGCTCCATCGTGTTTCCCGTCGCTCATCTCGCGCAGCAGCCAGGCCCTGGCTAGGTTCCAATCGCGGAGGATCGTCTTCGGCGAAATCTTCAGTACCTCCGCCGCTTCTTCGGCCGACAGGCCGCCGAAAAACCGCAGTTCCACCACCTGACTCTTCCTTGGATCCAGCGCAGCCAGTCGCCCCAGCGCTTCATCCAGCGCCACCCAATCAGCGCTTTCCTCCTGGAAAATTTCCGGCGTTTCGTCCAAGGAAAGGTGTGCCGCGTCGGCTCCGCGCTTCCGACTGAGCCGGGACCTGGCGAAATCCGTCAGAATGCGCCGCATCAATTGTGCGCAAACGGCAAAGAAGTGCGCCCGATTCTCCCAGCTCGCCGGCCGCGTGCCAATTAGGCGTAGATAAGCTTCGTTGATGAGCGCGGTGGTTTGGAGGGTATGGCCGGATTGCTCACGGGACATGTAACGGCGGGCGATGCGGTGCAACTCCTCGTAGACCAGCGGCGTAAGCGTCCCGAGCGCCGCCTCGTCGCCGCCGCTCCACGCCCGAAGCAGTGCGGTCACGTCCTGCCGTCTCGAGTGCCCCACCGAACACCCCAAGATCCCCACAGCTCGAGGTCCCCGTTCGCTCCGAGCCTATCACATCCATTCCCTCCAGTCACTGACACCTTTCACTTCGCCCTTGACACAGGCTAAAATCCGTCAGAATCTTCCCCGGAGAGTTCTGTGCTCGCCCCAAACGGATTGTCCCGCTTGTTGCTCCTTCTCTACGAAGGAGTGTCGAGTCCTGAGCAGATGTCTGCCTTCCTCACGGAAGTGGTGCGGTCTGTGGACGCCAAAGGTGCGGTCTTTCGAGAGCACACCTTCAGCACCGCCCGAGATTTCCACGTCGATACGACCGACTTGGCTGAGACCGTTGGGTACTCCGAGGAGTCCTTACAGGTTTATGTCACGCATGCATGGCAAAACGACATCTACCTAAAGCGCTGCCTTGAACGCTTCAGAGCGGCAGATTGCGGGGTAAGCCAGCTTCTCGTCACCAAACACGAACTGCAGCGGCTGGACTTTCACGCCGATTATCTCCGGCCCTTCGACGTCGGACCGATGATGTGGACGAAGATTGTCGAGAGACTTGGTTACCACGCATCTATCAGCATTGTGCGTGCCCGGAAAGCTCCATATTTCGATCAGCCCGAGCTTGAACTGCTCACCACTCTGGCGCCTCACCTTCGCCAGGCCTTGGGGCTTTCCAGGACTCTTCGTGGGTTGCAAAGCGCGAATGCAATGTTGGCGAAGGGCATTGAGGAAATGGGAATCGCCATCTGCATGGTTCGGCAGGACGGGACGGTTCTCCGCTCCACCGAGGGTGTGGAACGGCTGTTTGCGGCGCAGGATGGTGGCGTCTCGTTGCACAAAGGGAGGCTCCGGGTGGCGGACCACAGCGAGCAGCAGGCGCTTGACGCGTTGATTATGGGCGCTTGCCTAACAGGAGCGAATCGTGGACTCCAAAACCCCGTGTCCGTTCGGTCGCAAGCTGCGGGTAACGCCGCTGTCCGCAGTTGGACCGCGCCGGCGGGCGGCGCCATGCTCATTCACCGCAAGCATTCGCTCCGTCCTCTGCACGTGGTCGTTTCCCCGTTCTGTCCCGGAGCACTCATGAACGAGCCGGAAGCGACGGCGTTGATTCAGTTCAGCGATCCTTCCGCGATTCCGAAGTCTCGCGCTGCGGTCCTGCGTGCGCTGTGCGGTCTGACGCCCACGGAATCGCGCCTTGCCGATCTCTTGCTGCAAGGCCTAGAGGTCCGGGACGCAGCGGACCGCTTGGGAACGACCCTGGAAACCACGCGGTTTCACCTCAAGCGAATCCTCGCTAAAACCGGCGCCGGCCGACAGACGGATCTCATGCGGCTGATGCTCTCGCTGCCGGGCACATAGCACCCCATCGCGGCGTATGCGGGGCCGGGCAGAGGCGATGGGGTACCTGCCTTCCCGCGTTATAAGGCCTCAAAATGGCCGGGCTTCCCTCCGCATGGCCTGACCGCATTGGCACGTGCGCCGGCCACCCTACACGCCCATGTCTGTCTCTGCGGCGCTCTGCTCGGCCGCGCCGCCCGGCGCCTGCTGCTTCACCCGTCCTCGTCCTGGGGCGGTTTCAGGTCGCGGATCCAGCTGTTGGAAATGGTCCCATCGTACACGACTCTAACCTCTCCGAAGTTGCATCTCAAACCCCGGACCTGAGCCCCCAATGAATCTAGAAACACTATGAAATCGCTTTCAACTTCGGAATTCAGGCTTATATCAACGCCCAGCCGGAGGCAATTCCAGCCATCTCCGTCGTTCAGGGAACGCCTCGGATTGCGCCGATACCCAAGGAAAAAGAACTGGGCCATTCACGTGATAGAACCACCGGGGCAAGCCTACGGCGAGTCGAAAGAGAGAAATCTCCCATTTGGGAGATGCGCGGGCTGTTGCGGTTGTGTCAGCTTGACCCCGCATGCTTTGCGCGAAGAAGGGTTCAATGAGACTAAGGACAATCATCAGGGGTGTCCGTTTTCAGGGGCAGCTTCCGCTAATACAAGTAGGGGGGAAAAGCACGCACAACTTCCGCCGGCCTCGGTCCGGGAGAAGCGGGAGCGGCGTGTCGCGGTGGGTTGCTTCCGTGAGCACATCACGAAACTAAGGACGCGCGAAGCACAGGCGTGAAGGCCCCTGGCCCGAGCGCCTCTGAAAATCAATTCAAATCAGGGGGAGATGAAAGATGAAAAAAGCACTCTCAATCAGAAAGTGGATCATCCTGTGCGCGATGGCGGGCATGGCCGTGGCCGTGCCCACCTGGGCAAAAGGTAAGCCCGGAGGGGGAGGCTCAAGCACTTCCTGCGGCTATAACGTCACAAGCACCATCTACGATACCGATGCCAACTTCAGCAATTTGCCTTTCCAGGTTCAGAGCGACGCGCAAGACGGCGGCAGCGAAGTCTACACGAATGTAAACGGAGTCACTTCGCAGATTCAGAAGGGTTGCGATTGGACGCTCAATCTGACGCAGCAAACGGCGCGGAAGTTTAACCTGACGCTCGACTACCCGGACGGAAGCAACAACGCACCGTTCACGGGGACGCAGGCGTTTGCGGGTGGCATCGTCTCGAATTGCCAAAATAACCCTAACAACACGACGAATTTCGGCACGATGGTGAGCGGCAGTAGTCTCGATTGTCCTTTGGACATCGTGTTCACCCACGGTAGCGGCCAGTATCAGATAATCATGGATCCTGATGGAGCCAACGCCGTCGGGAGCACTTGGGTCCATGTGGCTTGCACCAGCGGGACCGCCGGCGACGGCAAACCGTGCATTGGATGGGCAGTAACGCCCGTTCCTAACTACGTCACGAATTCGTCCGGCGAGCCCGCCGCGCTTGGCGAACTCGTTCAAGTCACAACGACCAAAGGCAAGGCGACTACTACTCCGCTTGGACTCTTTTACGTGGCTTTCAGCTTCTCGATTTCGAAGTGAGCGCCCCAGGTCGGCTCTGTACGCCAGGCGCGCGTTAGCTCGCGGTCACGCTCGGCGGCCAATAGCCGCGTGGGTTCGCGATCAAACGCAGGGCTTGGCCCAGTGTCGCAACCGTGTTTGTGAGTGCGAAGGCGGATGCCGGCACGTACGGATCGGGATGGAATCCTGTAGTGTTGGCGTGGCCGTACGGCAGGTATCCGCCTTCGCGCGCTTTCAGGAAGCTTGGCGCTGGCGCGTCTTTGGGACAAGCAGGCCCGTCTGCCGTTGCGCCGACTTTGCGCGAAAAAAGAGCCCGCCTTCGCTTGCTGAACTTGCCGCTCGGGATGCTAGCACGAGCCGGATCGGATTTGGCGTCGTTGACGCTGGCTCGGTGCTACGGCGGGCACCAACCTTCGCGCGGCGCCTTACAGCCCGGCGTTGGATGGATTGCAATAGGGGAGCGGCCTGCCAGCCGTAGCGCCGTTTTTGCGCGAAGGTTGGTGGAGGCGGGGGGAGTCGAACCCCCGTCCGAAGAGCCTTGCCGTCAGAAGCCTACATGCGTATCCCGTTCCATTGGGTTCGCCCTCGGCGCTCAGAGCGGGCAAGAAACGCCGAAAGCTAGTCCGATGGTTCTCGCCGCCAGATTACGGACCGAAACCCGACGGCCAGCCCACTGTGCGACGCCTCATCTCAGGCCCATGGGCGAAGCCTGAGGAGACGGGCTAGCCTTTTTTAGGCAGCCAGAGCCAATTGTGGATTGGCAGTTTTCGTTTTCCACTCGATAACGGACAAGTGGCGGCCGACATGCCTTCTGACAACTCGAACTCCCGTCGAAACCGTTTCGCCCCCTTCGGTGAGATTACCTATAAGATGATCGTACCCGGCTGCCCGATTCGGGTCAATCGCGTCCGCCGGAGCGGGTAGTAAGCGCGTCACCCGTGCGGCCGTCCGTGGATTCGCCCGTTGCCGATCTCGCCCCGCTCCATTCATCATACGCCGCAAATCCCGCGAAGAACGCTTGCTCTTGCGCCCGCATCGTCTGACACTAGAAGCACCGGGTTTCCCGGCGGAGGGTCGGGCCATCAAGGCAAGGCTGGGCGCGTTCTGGAAGCTTTCCAAAAAACTTTTCGGGCCGGTATGCGTGGCCGTTTGTCTGATCGGCGTTGGTTTGACGCTCCTTGCATGGCCGCGCCAAGCGTCGCAACAATCCACGTCGCACGGGAAAATCGCTCAGCGAGTCGCCCATCCTCAATCAGTTCCTTCGCGAGCCCGCGCGTCCGTTCGCGTCGCGCCAAAAGCGCAGAAACTCGCGGCTCCGGCCGCCGCCAACCAGGCCGTCGCGAAATCCGCATCCGCAAACGAGTTTCCTCTGTTGGCGTCTCTTGCCGCGCAGACGCGCGATCCCAATCGGCTTGTCGCTCAGCGCGCATTTAATCGCCTGCTCGTGCTCGAGCGCCGCTGGACCGGGCTCGAGCACGATCGCGCCGCGTTTGCGCTCGGCTATTTCGATTTTTCGCGCAAGCGTTACGCCGACGCGACGACGTGGTTTCGCGTCGCGCGCCGCGATCCTATCCTTGCCCGCTACGCCCTCTATTGGGAGGGCCAGACGGCGCTCGCCGCCGGCGACAACCACGATGCGCTGGCTCTGCTCGGAAACTTCCTTGCCGCGTTTCCGGATTCCGTATTGCAGGAACCCGCACTCGGCTCCCTGGCTCTCGCCGCGATTGGAGCGAAAGAGCCCGATCGCGCCATCCAGGCGCTGCGCGCGTATCCCGGCACGGCCAATTCCGCCACGCTTCTCGTCCGACTCGCGCTCGCCGAGCAAAATGCCGGCAATCCGTCGTATGCCGCAATTGATTTTCAGCGCGTGTACGATCTGTTTCCACTGAAGCCGGCCGCGCGCGACGCCGCCGAGGGCATCGACCGCATGCGCCAGGCCTTGGGCCCGCGCTTTCCCGAAGCGCCCGTTGCCGATCGCATCGCTCGCGCCGACATCCTGTTCCGCCATCGCCGCTGGCGCGATGCGCGACTCGCGTGGCTGCGCCTTGGCGATTCGCTCGTTGGCGTCGAGCGGCAGCGCGCCGATTTGCGCGTCGCTGAATGCGACGCGCGTCTCTTGCGTCTTGCCGGTCCGCTCGAAGGGCTTACTCTGACCGATCCAGCGCTGGACGCGGAGCGTTGGCTGGCGATTTTCAACCTCGCCTGGGACCGCAAGGACGAAGCGGGGATGCAATCGGCCGTTAATCAGGTCCTCGCGCTCGCCGCGCATGGCGCGCCCGCCGAGCTTGCCGATCGTGCGCTCTTCGACCAGGGAAATTATTTCTGGGCGCACGTCGAGCGCGATCAGGCGGTGCCCTATTACCGGCAATTGCTGGCCCGCGCGCCGTTCGGCCCCGACGCCGCAACCGCTCACTGGCGGATTGCCTGGACCGCGTATCTCGAAAAGGATCCGCAAGCCGCCGCGCTGCTGCGCGAGCAGATCGAAAACTATTCCGATTCCTCGTTCGTTCCCGATGCGCTTTATTGGCTGGGCCGCTTGAGCCAGAAAGCCGGCGATCTGGCCGGCGCCCGCGCCTACTACGCCAAGCTTTCCACGCGTTTCGCGGAAAATTATTTCGCGCGACTGGCGCGCGCGCGCCTGGCCACGATTCACGCCGAGGCCCATGGCTCGGCCATCTTGCCGGTGCTCGACCGCATCCCTCCGGTGCCGCCGGCGTTGCGAATCGAAAGCGGTGTGCCCGCTTCGGTCGAGCGGCAATACGAGCGCGGCGTCGCGTTGCGCACCGTGGCGTTCGACGACACCGCGATGCTCGAATTTCAGGCAGCCTACCGTCGGACGAAAGCACCTCGTTTGCTCGTGGACGCCGCGCTCGCCGCGCAAGCCGCACATCATTATTTAACTGGCGCCGCGCTCGTGCGGCAACTCGTGCCCGATCTCGAATCTCGTCCCTTCGACGCGGTTCCCGCGGCCATTTGGCGCATCGTTTATCCCTTCCCTTACGCTTCGCTGATCCGTTTCTACGCCTCGCGCTACGGCGAGGATCCCATGTTGCTCGCTTCGCTCGTCCGGCAGGAATCAGGCTTCGAACCGAGTATCGTCAGCAGCGCCGGGGCCATTGGCCTCGCGCAACTCGAGCCGTACACCGCTTTGAAATGGAGCCGCAAGCTGCGCCTGTGGTATTCGCGGCGCCGTCTCGACGATCCGAGTTACAATCTGCGCGTCGGTGGCGCCTATTTTCACGCGCTCGTCGGTGAATTCGGCAACGTGGAAGCGGCGCTCGCCGCCTATAATGCGGGCGAGGTTAAGGTTTCCGAGTGGCTGCAGGACGATCGGGGCGACGATGGTCCGGCGAAATTCGTCGAGTCGATTCCGTTCAGCCAGACGCGCCACTACGTGCAAGTGGTGCTCGACGGCGCGGTGATCTACCAGCGCCTTTACGGTGCTTCGCTCGCATCGCGCGCCGCATCCCCGGCCGTCGCCCGTCGCAGCGCGCCGGAGCGCGGCTTCCGGCAAAAATCACGGCAAACTCCGGGGCGATAGGTAGCCACGGAAGCGCCCTTTGCCATCGTCGGAAAGGAAATTGTCGGCGACCGTTGCGTTTCTCAACTGCTCGATGTGAGGTTTCTCGATGACCGCTTCCCCGTCCCCGCGTATCGATCGCCCGCGCCATTCCCTAAAGGCCGCGCGCTTCACCGAATCCGTGATTCGCGAAATGACGCGCCTGGCGCTCGCTCACGGCGCGATCAATCTGGCGCAGGGCTTCCCCAATTTTCCCGCTCCCGCGGAAATCAAGCGCGCCGCGCAGGAAGCGATCGCGCGCGACGTCAATCAGTACGCCATCACCTGGGGCGCGAAATCGCTGCGCGACCGCATCGCCGAGCGCGTTCGGAAAACGCAGGGGCTCGACATCGATCCAGAACGCGAAATCACCATCTGCTGCGGCGCGACCGAGGCGATGATGTCCGCGATGATGGCGATCGTCAATCCCGGCGACGAGGTGGTAATTTTCGAGCCGTTTTACGAAAATTACGGCCCCGACGCGATTCTTTCCGGCGCCACGCCCCGCTTCGTCAAGCTCCATCCGCCCGATTGGACGTTCGATCCTGCCGAACTCGCCGCTGCGTTTTCGCCGGCCACCAAAGCGATCATTTTGAATACGCCGAATAATCCCACCGGCAAGGTGTTCACGCGCGAGGAACTCGAAACGATTCGCGACCTCGCGATTCGCCACGACGCTTTCGTCATCACCGACGAAATCTACGAATACATGGTCTACGACGGCGCGCGCCACATTTCTCCCGCCACGCTCGACGGGATGCGCGAGCGCTCGATCGTTATCAACGGCCTCTCGAAAACCTACAGCGTCACCGGTTGGCGCGTCGGCTGGTGCATCGCGCCTCCGGAAACCACTGCGGCAATCCGCAAAGTGCACGATTTTCTCACCGTCGGCGCGGCCGCCCCGCTCCAGGAAGCCGGAGCCGTCGCGCTCGGTTTCCCGGAAAGTTATTACGAAACGCTCGCTGCCGAATATCTCGTCCGCCGCGATCGCCTGCTCGGCATTCTCGAAGGAGCCGGTTTCCGCTGTTTCCGCCCGCGCGGCACCTATTACATCATGACCGATATTTCCGGCTTCGGTTTTCCCGACGACGGTGCTTTCGCCCGCTATCTGGTGGAGAAAATCGGCGTCGCGGCGGTCCCCGGTTCCAGTTTCTACAGCAATCCGGCGGACGGCGGCCGCCAACTGCGCTTCGCCTTTTGCAAAACCGAGGAAACCTTCCGCGCCGCGGCCGAGCGCCTTGCCCGGCTCTCCCGCGCCTGACTCGAATCGCCGAAGCTGGCCGCAACGTAGCGGCATTCGGAAACGTCAGATAGGTGTTGGGGCGCGAGGTGGAATTTAATGGCCCCTTGGCCGGGCATCGAAAGCGGCTGGCGTTGCCGTCTGCGCGGTTGGGCACGCTTGGCCACCGTGCGGTGAAGGCAGGGCGTTTGGCAAATGCGCCTGGCAGGTTGGGCGAAAACGAAGAGCAGGGTACCGGAACGAATGATCAGATTCCTGAAAGTTTTTTCCGTTGTTTCGATGCTTGTATTTGCGTGCGTTCTTGCCGCGTGTGGAGATAGCGCAGGCTCCGGCCAGGCTTCGCTCACCAGCGGCGCCATCGCCCGGCCGAAGGACACCGCTGCCGTGCCCGTCATCGTCGCGAAAGTCCAGCGCAGCTCGATCCCGGTGGAATTGCACGCCATCGGCACCGGCCAGGCGTTCAAAACGGTTTCCGTGGAATCGCAAGTCGCCGGCATCGTGAAGCAGGTTCACTATCGCCCGGGCCAGTTCGTTCGCCGCGGCGATCTGCTGGTCACGCTCAACGACAGTCCTTTTCTCGCTACGCTCGCGCAGGCCCAGGCCACGCTCGCTCGCGACAAAGCACAGGCCCAGCTCGATTCCGCCGAACTCGGCCGCTACAAGCAGCTCTATCAGCAGGGCATCGTCGCGCGCGAGCAATACGATCAATATCTCGCTACTGCATCCTCGGCGAACGCCACCGTGGCCGCTGACGAAGCCGCCATCCAAACGGCTAAAATTCAGCTTTCCTACTGCTCGATTTACGCGCCCATCAGCGGCGTTACCGGTGCCCAGCTCGTCTATCCCGGCGCGACGGTCACCGCCAATAATCTGCCGGTGCTCGTCGTTATTAATCAGGTTTCGCCGCTTTACGTCACGTTCTCGGTGCCGCAGCAATACCTTGGCCAAATCAAGCAGTCCATGGCGCGTGCGCGCCTGCCGGTGCAGGCCACGCCTCCCGGCGGCACCGCGCCGGAAAATGGCTACCTCACGTTCGTAAACAACACGGTGGACACCGCAACCGGCACGATCGAGCTGATGGGCACCTTTGCCAATGCCGATCATCGGCTTTGGCCCGGCCAATTCTCGGACGTCCTGCTGCGCTTGGGCGAGCAGGAAAACGTGCTGATTGTGCCGTCGCAAGCGATTCAGGCCGGCCAGCAGGGAAGTTTCGTTTTCGTGGTGAAACCAGACATGACCGTCGCCGTCCGCGAGGTAACAACCGGCCAAACCGCCGAAAATGAGACGGAAATTCTCCAGGGGCTCAAGCCGGGCGAAACGGTGGTCACCGACGGTCAGGTGCGCCTGGTACCCGGCACGAAGGTTTATTTCGCCAAGGGGCTATGACGGGACGCGGATCCGATGAATATCAGCGAACTCTTCATTCGCCGCCCGGTGATGACCAGCCTGGTCATGCTGGCGATCCTCGGTTTCGGCATCCTCGGCTATCGCGATCTGGCGGTCAGCGATCTGCCTAACGTCGATTTTCCCACGATCCAGGTTTCCGCTGGCCTTCCCGGCGCCAGTCCCGAAACGATGGCTTCATCGGTCGCCACGCCGCTCGAAAAGCAGTTCACCACGATCGCCGGCCTCGATTCGATGACGTCCACCAGCTCGCTGGGAAACACGCAGATCACGCTGCAATTCTCGCTTAGCCGCAGCATTGACTCCGCCGCGCTCGACGTTCAATCGGCGATTGCGGCCGCCGGCAGTCAACTCCCGGCCAACATGCCGTTCCCTCCCACGTTCAAAAAAGTGAATCCCGCCGATCAGGCGATTTTCTTGCTCGCCGTCACATCTCCCACGCTTCCGCTCTACGACGTGGATAACTACGCGGAAAACCTGATCGCCGAGCAGGTTTCGATGGTTCCCGGCGTCGCCGAAGTCACGGTCAACGGCCAGGCGAAATACGCCGTGCGCGTCTCCCTGAATCCCGACGAGCTCGCCAGCCGCCAGATCGGCATCGATCAGGTGCAACAGGCGATTCAAAACGCCAACGTCAATTTGCCCATGGGCACGCTCTTCGGCGCTCACAAGGCCTACAACATCGAATCCAACGGCCAGCTCGCCGACGCCGCCGTCTACCGCCCGCTCATCGTCGCCTATCGCAACGGCGCTCCGGTCCGGCTCGATCAGGTCGCCACCGTCACCAACGGCGTGCAGGATAAATACGTCGCCAACTGGATCAACAACATTCCCGGCATCATGCTTGCCGTTCAGCGCCAGCCCGGCACGAACACGATCGATATCGTCCAGCGCATCCGCAAGCTGATTCCGCGTTTCTACTCGATGCTTCCTCCCTCGATCGATCTTTCGATCGAATACGACCGCTCCGTTCCCATTCAGCAGTCGGTTAACGACGTAAAATTCACGCTCTTTCTCGCGGTGATTCTCGTCATCCTCGTGATCTTTCTGTTCCTCCGAAACGCTTCCGCCACCATCATTCCCAGCCTGGCCCTGCCGATGGCCATCGTCGGCACGTTCGCGGTGATGTACCTGCTCGGCTACACCATCGACACTTTATCCCTGCTCGCTCTGACGCTGTCGGTGGGTTTCGTCGTCGACGACGCCATCGTCATGCTCGAAAACATCGTGCGCCACATGGAGATGGGCAAGGATGCGCTGGAAGCCGCCGTCGCCGGGTCCAGGGAAGTCGGTTTCACCATCCTCTCGATGACGCTTTCGCTCGCCGCTGTTTTTCTTCCGGTCTTTTTCATGGCCGGCGTCTTCGGGCGTCTGATGCACGAATTCGCCGTGGTGACGATTTCCGCGGTGCTCGTTTCGGGCGTCGTCTCGCTCACGCTCACGCCGATGCTCTGCCATCGGTACCTGCGTCCCGAGCACGAAAAAAAACACGGCTGGCTGTATCGCAAGCTCGAGGGCGGCCTCGACGCTTCGCTTCGTTGGTACGGCACGACCCTTCGCTGGTCGTTGCGCCATCGGGTGCTCGTGTTGCTGCTGGGCGTTCTGGTTCTGGTGGGAACCGCGTGGGAATTCTGGGTGATTCCGAAAGGGTTTTTGCCCGAGGAAGATCTATCCGAAATCGCCGTCTCCACCGAGGCCAATCAGGGAATCTCTTTTGCCTCGATGAAGGCCCACCAGGAAGCCGTCAATCGCATCTTGCAGGCCGATCCGAGCGTCGTTCAGTTTTTTTCCGGCATCAGCGATTCCAATAGCAGCGGCCTCAACAACGGCCACGCCTTCCTGCATTTGAAGGATCTTTCCGATCGTCCCTGGACCGATAGCCCCACCTACGACCGCCTCGTCGCCCGCTACGGCCACGTCGCCGTCCTCGGCTCGCTCGTCCATCTTACTCGTCCGCTCTTCGAGCACCACGTGGACATTCAGGACATCATGCAGGAATTGCAACCGAAGCTGAACAAGGTTCCCGGCATGAAAGTGTTCCTGCAGAATCCCCCGGCCATCCGCATCGGCGGCTATTCCACCAAGAGTTTGTATCAATTTACGCTCGCCGGGCCGGACACCACGCAGCTCTATCACTACGCCGAGCTGATGGAATCGAAAATGAGGTCCCTCCCCGGTCTCACGGACGTGACCACCGATCTCCAGGTGAAAAATCCCCAGGCGAACGTCGTTGTTGATCGCGACAAAGCTTCGGCTTTCGGCGTCACGCCGGAGCAGGTGGAAAGCGCTCTCTATAGCGCCTACGGCCAGCGCCTGGTTTCGCCCATCTACACGCCCACCAATGAATATTGGGTGGTCATGGATGTGCAAAGGCGTTTCCAGGCCGATCCCAACATGCTGTCCGACCTGTACATCACTTCCTCGACCGGCCATCTGGTTCCGCTCAGCGCGGTCTCGAAATTCACCACCGGCGTCGGCCCGCTCACCGTCAACCACACCGGCCAGTTGCCCTCCGTCACCGTCTCCTTCGATCTCGCGCCCCACGTCGCGCTCGGCCAGGCCGTCACCGAAGTCCAGAACCTCGCCAAGTCGCTCCTGCCGATTTCGATCACCACCAGCTTCCAAGGCAGCGCCCAGGCCTTCCAGCAATCCATGAAAGGCCTGCCCATCCTTCTTTTCATGGCTGTCCTCGTCATCTATCTCGTTCTCGGCATCCTCTATGAGAGTTACATTCATCCCATCACGATTCTTTCCGGCCTTCCCGCGGCGGCCTTCGGCGGTTTGCTCACGCTTTCGCTCTTTCATATGCAGCTCGATATCTATGGTTTCGTTGGCCTGATCATGCTGATCGGCATCGTGAAAAAGAACGCGATCATGGTGGTGGATTTCGCCCTCGAACTCGAACGCAAAGGCGATATCTCCGCCGCCGAATCCGCCTATCAGGGTTCGATGATCCGCTTCCGGCCGATCATGATGACTACTGCCGCCGCGATCATGGGCACGCTGCCCATCGCCATCGGTTTCGGCGCCGATGCCGGCGCTCGCCGCCCGCTCGGCCTGTGCGTCGTTGGCGGTCTCGTCTTCGCGCAATTCGTCACGCTCTACCTGACGCCGGTCGTCTACACCTACATGGATGGCTTCCTGAAATGGCGCGGCAAATCGAAAGTCAAGAGCGCCGTGCCGGCGCCGGCCATGGCTCCGTCGGTTCAACCGCAGCCACAGTTCGCCCCTGAATCGAAGCGCATCGCCCACCCCTCCGAGAGCTAGCGCGCCCCGCCGCCCCCGATAAATCCTGTCATCCTGAAACTGAACGCCGGAGCATCCAAACAGCCTCAGCGTTCAACGGCCGAAGGATCTGCTTTTTTCCCGCCCCGCGACGCAACCCGGCAACAGCAGTACGGCCGCTCTTGCCTGCGCGCTTTCCGGGGTTGCTATTCCCTCCAACTGCGGAGATAATGCTGCCGATTCGCTGCATTGGCGCGGCGTTTCGCGTTTCGGCCGGTTTGCGACCCGCGCCCGCGAACTAGGAGCGCTCTGATGAAACGACCGGCGCGAACCAAACGGTCCAAGAAGCGCGCAGCTCCCCAGCGTTCCGCCCGCCGCGCATCCGCCAAGCGTTCCCTGTCCGCGCCCCGCCCGCCCTCCTCATCCGCGGAATCCGAAGCCAAGCTCAGCTTCAATCACGCCATGATTTACGTGAAAGACGTCGAGCGAGCGCTGGG
>JAKASX010000114.1 GCA_021818865.1 Acidobacteriota bacterium | reverse complement strand
GAAGCCAACCTCAGTGGCCGCCTGCACGACAAGGGCGTCCAGATCATCGCCGGCTATTTGCGCCGCGTCTTCGCCCAGGACAAGCCGCTCTCGCTTTCCGCCAGCGTCTGTTTCGAGCAGTCCTACGCCGGCGTGGATGGCGATAGCGCCAGTTCCACGGAAATTTATGCTTTGCTTTCGGCGCTTTCTGGCTTGCCCATCCGCCAGGAAATCGCGGTCACCGGTTCGGTGAATCAGCAGGGCGATATTCAGGCGATTGGCGGCGTGAACGAAAAAATCGAGGGCTTTTTCGACGTTTGCCGCATTCACGGCGAGCTCACCGGAACGCAGGGCGTTATCATTCCTCGTGAAAACGCCGCCGATCTAATGCTTCGCGAGGACGTGATCGAGGCCGTCGAGCGAGGTAAGTTCCACATCTACCCCGTCACCAGGGTCGAGGAAGGGATCGCCATCCTCACCGGCGTTGCCGCGGACGCGCGCGGACCCGATGGCCGTTTCCCCGCCGAGAGCGTCTACGGCCGCGCCGATGCGCAACTGGCGCGCATGGCCGATATCCTCCGCCAGTACGAATCGCCGCGGGATTAGCGCAACTGTTTCTGCCGAGTTTTCTCCGTAGGGAGCGCAGGCGGCTATTTCGATTCACCCTGTTGGAACAAACGAAGTCTCCTGGGCGTATCACCCAACAACGTGCCGTTTGGATTTGATCTGGCGCGGCTGTGAGGCGGGAGGTTTCAAATGGAAACGCTTTGGCAGGACGTTCGCTTTGGCCTGCGCATGTTGGCCAAGGCTCCCGCGTTCACCGCGCTTGCCGTCATCACGCTCGCGCTCGGCATCGGTGCGAATACGGCCATGTTCAGCATCGTCAATGCGGTGCTGCTCGAGCCGCTTCCGTTCCGCCATCCAGGCCAATTGGTTCAGCTCTGGGAAACCGAACCCGCTCCCGGCCACTACCCTTTCGCCGGGCCCGATTATCTCGATTGGCAGCGCGAAAGTCGCACGCTCGCCGGCGCCAGCCTTTACACCTGGGGCCAAAATGCCAGCGTGAGCGGCGAGGGCCAGCCGCAGCAAGCGATCGTGGTGAAAGCCGAAGCGAATTTCTTTCCACTGCTCGGCGTGCAGCCGCTCCTGGGCCGCACTTTCGCCAAAGGGGAGGACGCCGCCGGCCGCGACCACGTCGCCGTCTTGAGCTACGGCTTCTGGCAGCGCCAGTTCGGCGGCCGGCGCAACATCATCGGGCAAACCGTGGAGCTCGACGCCCAGTCGTACACGATCATTGGGGTGATGCCCGTCTGGTTCCGCTTCCCCGCCTCGACCGATCTCTGGGCGCCGATGAATATGGGTCCGAAGGCGCTCGGCCAGCGCGGCAACCACAGTTACCCGGCGATCGGCCGCTTGAAACCGGGAGTCACCGTCCAGCAGGCGCAGGCCGAGCTTTCCACCATCGCCGCGCGGCTCGCAAAGCAATATCCCGATTCCAACAAGGACATCGGCGCGGTCGTCGTGCCGCTCAAGCAGCAACTCGTCGGCCGTTCGCGCACGCAGATTCTCGTGCTGCTGGGAGCCGTCGGTCTGGTCCTGCTGATTGCCTGTGCCAACGTGGCGAACCTGCTCCTCGTGCGCGCCACCGGCCGCCGTCGCGAAATCGCTTTGCGTGGCGCTCTCGGTGCCAGCCGCGCCCGTCTGGTGCGGCAGTTGCTCACCGAAAGCGTTCTTTTGGCTCTGCTCGGTGCGATGTTCGGTGCGGGCCTCGCGTGGTGGTCGGTTGCGTACTTTTCGACCGCCGAATCGCTGCCGTTGCCTCGGCCAAATCCGATTGCGGTGGATGGCACGGTGCTCGCGTTCACGATCGTCGTGGCGTTGCTCGTCGGATTGCTCTTCGGTCTGGCGCCTGCGCTCGAAACCTCTCAGCTCCATCTGAGCGAGGAGCTGAAAGCCAGTGCGCAGGCCGTCGTCAGCGCCACGGGCCGCCGCCGTTTCCTGCGGGACGCCTTGGTGGTTGGAGAAATCGCGGTCTCCCTGGCGCTGCTGATTGGCGCCGGCCTGCTGTTGCGCAGCTTCGCCAATCTGCGCGATACGAATATCGGCATACGGCCAAACGGCCTGATCACCGCGCGCGTGAACTTGCCGCAAGTGAAATACGCTACCTTGGATTCCAAACTGTCCTTTTCCAATCAATTGCTCGCGCGGCTCCAAAGTTCGCCCGGCGTTCAGCAAGCGGCCTTTTCCAGCGAAATCCCGCTCGAGGGCGGCTCGAACGGCTACATCACCATCCCCGGCGAGGAAAATCCGGCTTTCGCGCGCATCCTGGTCGAATGGAATTTCATCACGCCCAGCTATTTCCGCACCTACGGGATCCCGTTTCTCAAAGGCCGTAATTTCACCCAGCAGGACGTTCGCGATACAGCCGAAACGACGCTCAAAATTGACGCCCTGATGAAATCCGGGGACACGAATCTTCCCAAGAACGCCAATCTGCACGGTCTCGCCGTCATCAACGAAACCATGGCCCGCACCTTCTGGCCTGGGACGAACGCCGTGGACAAGGTCTTCATGATGGACGGTTTTCCAGTGCGAGTCATCGGCGTGGTCGGCGACGTCAGGGAGTGGGGCATTCGCCAACCCGTAATTCCCCAGGCCTACATTCCGTTTCCATTCGCGCTCGATGGCGGCGGCTCGCTCGACGTCACGGTGAAGAGCACCGCCGGCGCGGGCGTTTCCATCTCCGCGCTGCGCGACTCCGTTCGCGACCTCGACCCGGGCCTCGCCGTTTTCCGCCCGCGCACCATGCGTCAGGTGATTGCCACTTCGATGGCCGGAACCACCTATCAAACCGCGCTCCTTTTGATCTTCGCGCTGCTCGCGCTGGTTCTCGCGGCGGTGGGAATTTACGGCGTGATGTCCTACGGCGTCAGCCAGCGCACGCACGAGATCGGCGTGCGCATGGCCATTGGCGCTTCGCCGGGCTCGGTCATGAAATTGATTCTCGGAGAAGGTCTGCGGCTGGTGGCGTTGGGTGTGGCCATCGGCGTCGCGGGCGCATTCGCGCTTACGCGCGCGCTATCGTCGCTTCTCTACGGCGTCGGTGCGGCCGATCCGCTCACGTTCGTCGCCGTTCCCGTGATTCTGGCCTTTATCGCGCTCGCCGCCTGCGCGATCCCCGCGCGGCGCGCCATGCGTGTCGATCCCATGCTCGCCTTGCGCGAAGAGTAGACGCGCCCGGTGAGCGTGATGGCGCGCTCACGGCTGCTTCTTGGCCTCTTGAGGCTTGCTGACCGTATAGGAAGCGCTGGTCCAGAACAGGTGGAAGCGCGAATATCGCGAATAGTTGTGGTAAGCCTTGCCGCCGTAAAGAATGTACATGTCGACGCGTTCTGGCAGCCACAGATCCACGGGATGCGAATGGAACTTCACCAGCCGATAATCGATGGAAAAATGATTTCGCGCGAGGCGTAGCCCCTCGCCCGGCTTCGCCAGATCCGTCTCCAGGTGCATCACGTGCGCCCCCTTTTCGGAAAGCCATGCTATCCCCGCGATGGCGAGAAGCCGGCTGTTCGCAGGCGTCTGCCAGCTCAACAAAGGCGCAATCGGACGGTTGGTCCGTTGCGTGAAGCGAACGATCCATGCTGGCTGGCCCTCCCAACTGCCCAGTCCTTCGCAAGACCAGGAAAAACCGTTCCGGAAGTCGGGATGGAAAACCAGTGCCAAACCCGGCGCGCCGAGCCCGATGAAAGGTGCTCCCATCTCGCGCAGGTTCGGAGTCGGCTGCCGTAGTTCCTCCAAAGTGAAAATGCCGGGACGGATCTTCTTGACGAATACCAAATAGCGAAATCTTTCCGTGAAAGGGTCTCCCACGATTCCGTTGTGATTGATTTCCACCGACTGATATTCCTCCGTGGCGGAAAACTCCTGAAGATCTTTCACCCATGCCACGGCTTGCTGGCCCGCTTTTCGGAGAAGCTCAGGCAGATGGCAAGCGGCCTCGGCAACAACGGCAGGCCGCACCGCGTCGACTTCGGGTGGCGCCCAGTTTTCCTTTGGCAGCAGGACAGCGTTGTTTCGCGCAGGAAATTCCGCTGCCGTAGCAATCGCCGGTGCGGCGATTGCCGGCGCGGCCGCGGGCGCACTTTCGGCCGTGACGCCGGCGGCCGCGGAATGCCCGGCCTTGGGTAGCGGCGCTTCCTTCGCCTCGACCGCCGCGACCCGCGCCGGTGGCTGACTCAGATCCCGGATCATGGCGCGCACCCGGCCGGCTACGGGATTGTGAGAATTCTCTTTGAGGAACAATTGGAGTGTCGCAATAGCCTCTTTACGGCGGCCAAGACCGGCCAGCGCTTCGCCGAGAACCAGACGAGTGACGTTGGCCTTTTTTCCTCCCGATTTCAGCGCGCTCAAAGCGTGCTGGCGCGCACTTTCGTAATTTTTTTCGCGCAGGTAACAATTGGCCAGAATCCACTGCGCCGGCCAGGATCCCGGCTGTTGCGCGACCACCCTGTCGAGCATTTCGATCGCAACCGGGTAATCCTGCTGGTCGTAACGCACGATGCCTAGCGCCAGCAGCGCGCTGGTCTGCATCGGATCGATGGAAACGGATTTTTCCAGGTAGGGGATCGCCTGGGACGTCTGATTTTCCCGCAAGTAGCTCAGCCCCATCAGGTAGTTCACTCCGGGATGTCCAGGCGCCAATTGGAGCGCCTTCTTCAGATATTTCTGCGCCTTGGAGATCTTGTTGGATTTCAAATCCTTTTCCGCTTGCTGCACTTCCCGCTGCGCCGCCGGCGCCAGCAGGAACTGTTCCGATCGCGTGAGGACCGGCGCCTTACCCGACGGGTAGAGGTAAATATGTACGCGAACCGTTGCGCCGGCGACTTTGGGAAGAATCGTGTACTTTTCCTCCGTCCCGTAGCCGCTGGCGTCAACGCGCACCGTATATTCCTTTCCGACTTCCAGATTTTGAAACACCCATTCGTTTTGACCGCTCTGTACGGGAAAGCTGGCCGACGGTGTGTCGGGCTCGCCACTGAAAATCGTGATATGCGGATGAATTCCCACCACGGTTCCGGATACAGGAGTGACGACTACCCGGATCGAGCCGTCGTAGAAGGGATGCTGATTGGAAGTAATCGGCGATGGACCACGTTGGCGCTCCGCCACGCCTTGGCCACTGGCCACGCACGGCAGAAAAACGGAGAGGCAAGCTCCGGCGCAAAGACGAGACAGTCTCGGTCCCATCTCCAACCTCGGCCGGGTGGTTCGAAGCTGCCGCGCAGCCCGTTTATGCGTGTGCGGAGAAACGCGGTCGTTGCGGCGCCCGTGGACGTAGTCATGGAACAACTCACGGCCGCCAGCCTGCGAACACCTTCCAGCAGGCTATTCCTCCTGTCCGGCCGTGTCAATGCATGGTGCGTAACGGCAAGAGGAAGCCGCACGGAACTCGACGAGGCCGTCCCACTTCTCTAAGAAATGTGTTTTGTACCGTGCACGAGCAAAGCACCCTCGGCGCGAAAGCGCTTCAGCTGTTCCGCATCGCGAAACCAACGACCGGTGTACGTTTCCGGCGCGGGCGTGGGGTCGGGAATGCGCGCGTGCTGCACGTCGTCAAATCCCGCCTGGCGGAAAAGCTGCGCCCACTCGTCCGCCCACAGCAGATGCGTCGGAGGCAAGTGCTGCGCCCACTGATGGCATTCGGGATTATCGCGATAGTAATTGATCAGAATCCAGGCCGAGCCGCCGGGTGCGGTCACGCGCCCGATTTCGCGCAAACCGGCCGCCGGATCGGGCCAGTAGTACGCCGATTCAATCGAAACCACGCGGCGGAAGGAATTGTCAGGGAAGGGAAGCCGTTCCGCCGTGCCCACCTCGAAGCGAACGCGGTCGTTGCCCGCGCTCTGCTCGCGTGCCTGGCGAATCATTTCGTCGGAAACGTCCACACCGGTGACGCGCCCTTGCGGCACCAGCCTCGCGATGAGTCGCACCAGCCAGCCGATGCCGCAGCCGACGTCCAGCACCGTTTCATCCGGCTCGAGCCCCATCCGCTCGAGCATCGGCAGAGTGATGGGCATGTGCTCATGTTCCATGCCCTCACCGCGGCCCTCGGCCGCCCAGCGGTTGAATTCCTCGCGAAGTAGGTCGTTGTGAGCAGTCTCCGGCATGTCCGTTTCGTACTTCCTTCCTGAAAATTTGGTTCTGGTTTTCACACCCGCCGTGCGCCCGGCGATCCTGCGCCCGGGGCGGCGATCAAAGCGGCCGGCCGCAAGCCGAACAGTAGTGCGCCCCGTAAACGCTCACCGCGCCGCAGCGCGGACAGTAGCACCCGTGCCCGGCGATCACAATCGCCGGCATGCGCGGCGCCGAGGAACACGCCCACACCATTGCAATCACCCAGCCGATGATCGTCCATCCGAGCAACAGATTCAGCACGAAGATGCCCGCCGCGTCGCGCTTGTTGTGCCCGACGATGGCCGGTAGGAAATACAGCAACG
This sequence comes from Acidobacteriota bacterium, assembly GCA_021818865.1. GTDB lineage: Bacteria > Acidobacteriota > Terriglobia > Acidiferrales > UBA7541 > JAKASX01. The sequence continues at coordinate 4,704 of JAKASX010000114.1, read as the reverse complement.
TCAGAACCAGCAGGGTCCCCATGGCGGCTCCTCCTTCCCACCCACCCCAATTCCGGAAAAAAAGCCTCCTGCTGTTGGTACGCAAAACGTGCCGGGGAAGTTCGCCCTGCGCCGCAATTCCTCACCGGCGCATCAGGCCGATTTCGCCGGTTCGATCTTGGCCAGCAGCTGCACGAACCGTTCCTGGCGCTCCGCCTGCGTCTGGCCGGCGTATGCTTCGGCGATCTGGGTCGCGTTCATCGAACAGAATTTCGGCCCGCACATCGAACAGAACTTCGCTTCCTTGTAATAGGCGTCGCCCAGCGTTTCATCGTGCATCGAGCGCGCCGTCTCCGGATCGAGCGAAAGCTCGAACTGTTTTTCCCAGTCGAAAAGGAAACGTGCGTAGCTCAGCGCGTCGTCGCGGTCGCGGGCTCCGGGCCGGTGGCGCGCCACGTCGGCGGCGTGCGCCGCGATTTTATACGCGATGATGCCCTGGCGAACGTCGTCGGAATTCGGCAGACCCAGGTGCTCCTTCGGCGTGACGTAGCAGAGCATCGCCGCGCCGTGCCAGCCGATCATTGCCGCGCCGATCGCGCTGGTGATGTGGTCGTAGCCCGGCGCGATGTCGGTGACGAGCGGCCCCAGCGTGTAAAATGGCGCCTCGTCGCACATCTCCATTTCCTTTTTCACCTGCAGCTCGATCTGGTCCATCGGAATGTGGCCGGGACCCTCGATCATCACCTGAACGTCGTATTCCCACGCTTTCCGTGCCAGTTCGCCCAGCACGCGCAGCTCGGCGAATTGCGCCTGGTCGGAAGCGTCGGCCAGCGATCCGGGCCGCAAACCGTCGCCGAGCGAAAAGCTGACGTCGTACTTGCGGAAAATCTTGCAGATGTCGGTGAAGTGCTCGTAGAGGAAATTCTCGCGGTGGTGGAAACTCATCCATTCCGCCAGCAGCGCGCCGCCTCGGCTCACGATTCCCGTCACGCGGTTGCGCACCAGCGGCAGGAATTCGCGAAGCACGCCCGCGTGGATCGTCATGTAATCCACGCCCTGCGCCGCCTGCTCTTCGATGACTTCCAGCATCACCTGCGCGCTCAGTTCCTCCACGCGGCGCACCCGCGTCACCGCTTCGTAGATCGGCACCGTGCCGATCGGCACCGGCGAATGCTCGATGATCGCTTCGCGAATCCGGGGAATATCGCCTCCGGTCGAAAGGTCCATCGCGGTGTCGGCCCCGTAATGCACGGCCACGCGCAGCTTTTCGAGTTCCTGGGCGATGTCCGACGTCGTCGCCGAATTGCCGATATTCGCATTGATCTTGCACTTGAACGCCACGCCGATCCCCATCGGCTCCAGGTTCACGTGCCGGATGTTGGCCGGGATGATCGCGCGACCGCGCGCCACTTCCTCGCGCACCAGCTCGGGCGAAATCCGTTCGCGCCGCGCCACGTATTCCATCTCTTCGGTCACAACGCCGCGCCGCGCGTAGTGCATCTGCGTCAGGTTTTCGTCGCCCCGTGCGGCGGCCTCGGCCTTGCGCTCGCGAATCCAGCTGTCTCTCAATGCCATGGCGTGCCCCTCGTTGCAGAGTTTCGCTCGCTGCTCTTATGTTCTGAACTTCCCATTATTCTACCCCGAACCGCGCCCGCAGGTTGCGGTCCTTGGTTGAAGAAGGCTGGCGCAACACCCGGCCGAGGCGCATTTTCGCTGCGCCGGGCGTGGGAATCCGCGCCGTTCCACGCGTCGGTGTCGAGGTGGAGCGCTAATTCTTCCTGGGCGCGTGCGAAGGTTTGGCCGCCGGTTTGCGGGCGCCCGGTGCCGAAGCGGCGTGCGAAGCGGCAAGCGCGCTTTCGGTTTCCTTGCGAATCGCTTCGAGTTCCTGCCCCGCCTGCGCCAGTTGCCCCGCTGCGGTCAGCTTTTCATAGTTTTGGAGGTGCTGCGCGATGCTGGCCAGCACGCTCGCGGGAATCGGCGCCCCTCCCACCTGAATCGCCTGAGGTGCCGCGCCCGGCGCCGGGCTCGGCGTTGCCGCAGCGATCACCGTCCCTGGCGCTGCCGCTTCGGGCTGCGCCAGTTCCGCCATCGCTTGGTTCAGATCGTCGGTGTAAACGAGCCGTCCGCCCACCGCGAGCACCACCTTCTTCAATTCTGGCAGACGCGCCTGCGTCGCTTGAATGTAGATCGGCTCGAGATAAATAAACGTGTTGCCGACCGGCAAAACCAGCGTGGTGCCGCGAATCACCCGGCTGCCTTGCTGATTCCACAAGCTCAAATCCTTGCTGATATCCCGGTTCTGATCGATCAGGCTTTCGATCTGCAGCGGACCGTAAATCAGCTCTTCCTTCGGCAGCCGGAAGAACAGGATCTCTCCGTAATGCGCCGGATCGCAGCGTGCCGCAATCCACGCGATCAAGTTGTCTCGGTGATGGCTGGTGAAGGGCAGCATCAGCACGAAATGCGCGCGTTTGCTTCCCGGCAATTGCATCATCACGTAGTAAGGCTGCGTGTATTCCGTCTGGCCCTGGCTCGCCACCTGCCGCGCAACGTCCCACAGGTCCTCTTTGTTGTAGAACACTCGCGGATCGGTCATGTGGTAAACGCGGTAAATCTGCGCCTGCGTGCTGAAAAGCAATTCGGGATAGCGGATGTGGGCAAGCAGATCCTTCGGCATCGCCGATTTCGGCAGAAAGAGTTGGGGAAAAACGCGCCGGTACGCGGCCAATATGGGATCGGTCTTGTCGAAAACGTAAAAATGCACCGTGCCGTTGTAGGCGTCCACGGTGATCTTCACGCTGTTCCGGATGTAGTTGATCTCCCGGTCGCCCAGGTCCACCGGCTCGGAATAGGGATGGAGGTCGGAAACTGTGTACGCGTCCAGCATCCAGAAAAGGCGCCCCGAACGATCCACCACCAGATAGGGATCGGGATCGAGCAACAGAAACGGCGCCAGCCGCTGTACACGTCGTACGATCTGCCGGTGCAGCAGCAATTTCGACTTTGGCGTCAAATAATCCGTCAACAGGATGTTCGTGTCGTTTTCCGCGATCGCCGCCGCAATCCGCGACGCCAGGTTCGGAACTGGTATGCCGGCGGTGCCGTGATAGGTGTTGTAGGCGTTGTCCTGTCCGCGCGGATAATCGAATTCCTGCTGGGTCGTGTCCACGAACACCCAGCGGTTCGTTTGTTCGCCGAAATAGATTTCCGGCCGCGTCAGCTTGAACCGCGCCACTTTCGTTTCCGGCGGCGCGTTTTCCAGCAGCAGCTTCGGCTGGCCCGAAGTGCTCGCTTCGTTCACCAGGCCGGCCACCGCGCCGTACCCATGCGTGTATTGCAGGTGCAGGTTCAGCCACGTCTGCGCCGTGTCGGGCAGCAAATTGGTGTTCAGGCTCCGCGCCGCGATCATCACCTCTCGCTTCTTCCCGTTGATGTCGTACCGGTCCACGTCAACGTCGGGAAAATCGTAATACGGCCGTAGCGCCTGCAGTTGCGTGATGTTGTCCTGGAAGGGCCGCCAGTCCCACAGCCGAATGTTGTCGGCGGTATCGGGATAATCGGCCAGGTTAAATGTCCGATCGTGACGCGGCGTGAACTCCTCTTCCTTCGAATTTTGTTCGATGCCGTAAGCGCTTCGCGTCGCGGCGATGTGATCCTTTATATACGGCATTTCGAGCGTCAGCTCGTTCGGCCGAACGTACATGCTGCGCACAGCCGCGGTGACGATCGGCGGCAGAATCACAATCGCCGCGAACGCCACCACCAGTTCCGGTCCCAGTCCCAGCGCTTCGAGCGCCGGCCATCGGCTGGAAAACCGCGAACGCCGGTGCCGCGGCCAGAGCGCGACTCCAACCGCAACGAGCAACGCTCCCGCCGCCTGCACCCACAGCAGCGGCAGCCCGATTCGCGCGTCCACGTAATCGGCGCCGTAGAGGAAAGTATGCCGGGAATAGAGCAGATCGTACCGCGCGAAAAACCGCCCCACGGCGTAGAGCACGAGCAACAGCACCGCCCCCGTCCGCGCCAGGCCGCTGAAATCCGGCAGCATTGGGCGGATATCGCGCTCGGGAGTCCAGAACCCGCGCGGCCCCGCTTCCAGACGCTCCCGCAACGCGCCCAGCGTCTCGCCGGAAGCGCCCAGCGCCAGCGTCACGCCGTAGATCACCAGCGCCAACACCAGCAGGAATCCGAACCAGGCGAAAATCATCCGGTAAAACGGCAAGCGGAAAAGATAAAAGGCCAGGCTGTGGCCGAAAATGGGATCGCGATAAAGGCCGGTGTCGCGGCTTCCGAGCCACAGCGCGATCTTCCACGGATCGATCAGATTCAGCGCCAGAAAGAAACTCACCGCCAGCGCCGCCACGTGGCCCAGCCAGGAAACCGCTCCCATCCGCTCGAGCCCACGGCTGTGGCGACGCCCCACCCGAAACGCCGCATCCAGCACGATGAATCCCAGAATCACCGCCGCCGATTGCGGCTCCCATCGGATGCGAACGTACTGCCAGAACGTCAGCCGCTGGCCCAGTTCCTTCCACCACGCGTAGTTCAGCCAAAAGGCCGATCCTTGCACCACCAGGATGAGCGTCGCGATGGCGATCGCCGCGTCGCGGATCAGCACCACCGGATCGAATCGGCCCCGTTTTTGCGCCCAGATGGCGCGCCCGCCAACGAAGAGTGCCGCTAGAAAGACAAGGAAAGTACCCATAAGATTATCCGGTTATGCAT
>JAKASX010000113.1 GCA_021818865.1 Acidobacteriota bacterium | reverse complement strand
TGCCCGATTCATTCCCGAACGTTTCATTCTCGGCAAACCTAGGGCAATGCTTCTTGGCAACATCCACGAGCCATGAAGGAGCGCGGCCTTCCGCCGTCACAATCGCGTGGGTCCAGAGCACAAAGGCTTCCCATTTCGGGTAGGCGAGATACGCCTTACGAAATCGCCGCCAAGGGACGCGCAGCAGTTGCTTCGTGGCTCGGCGGCGGCTCATCCGCTCGACGCTTCGCTCAAGTTTTGTTGGCCGCCACTGTCTTCTCGCGTGTTTCTCCGGACCCACCGCGTACTCCACAAATCGAGCAAGTTCCCCTTCCGGTCAACAGAGCCTACCCGGATTCAGACCTGGGCTCAAGCGGCCCAAACCCTCCTATCGAGGCCCCCCGGTTGGGCGGAATCAACGATTCCGTGCGGAAACCGCCGAATATTGACGCGACCGCCCTTCGCGAGGGCATGAGAAGAAGCGTACCTCTCCCTCTCGAAGAGTCTGGAACAGGGAAAGATATTGTGCGCGACCTCCTTGGGGCGGAGCAACGATCGATCGAAATCTGGTTTGAATCGATGGACAGCGCCCACATCGTATCGGCTGCGGCGCCGGAACGGGGTGGCTTGGCTGGACTGACCAAACGGGCCAACTCGTCGGTGGGTCGTTGCTCGACGTTCAGAAACGTACCGCAAACAGGCACGCGTAACGAGGATGAGCGCCGGCCGCGGGCGCACCATCCGCAGCAATGTCTATGTCGGGCATGTTAAAGAATGCGGAAAGTTGAAAGGCGTCCTCTTTCGAATGAGGTCGCTGGTGGACCAACGAACAAGGAATGGGCCGGAGGAGCGGGCAAATCGACTTGATCAGCCTTCGACGTAGGAGAACACAACCCAATGCCGTTCATTGTGAGGACCGGCATACGACCGTGGAATATAGCCGTATCACCCTGTGCCGGAAAGCTCATCTCAAGCCCATAGACAGTACAGCCGGTTCGGCCTCATCAACAAAGACGATCTGATTGCCGCTCCTGTCGCGTCTCCTCGCGAGATGGGAAACGCCCACCCAACCCGCCGCAAGTATCCCCAGCAGTGCGACAAAGGGGATGGAACTCGCTGAAGCAAGCGTCCCGTGCTCCAGGCCTGCCAGGCCGGAGGAAAAGAGGGGAAAGGCAAGCAGATAAATGGCCAGCATTATGCCAGCGTTGTGTTTCGGCCCGGAGTAGGACGACGTGAAAGGAATCTTTGCATAATCAACTAATAAGATTTCGGCGAGAACCAGAGAGGCAAGAAGCACAAGACTTCCTTCGGCAACTCCAATCCGAACCCCCCAGGTCGCCGAATAAACGGCCAGGCAGGCGACGACGATGGGAACAACCCATACCAGCATCAGCTTCCGCGCCACACGGCGCACCGCCCCTGGTCCGGCCCTCACAGCTATTTGGAAAACCCAGTTGGCTGGCAACTCGGCCGGCAAATCGAAGAGGAAGCGCAGGCCCGTAAGCAGGAAGAACAGGAACGCGAGTGGGGCCGCGAGCAGCATCGCAGCGGGCAGAGCGCCAGACGCGCGGGCCACCAGACTCCTACCAGGGGCAGCGTCTTGCAAGGCGACGGCCATGGCCAATCCGGCAAATCCCGCCATCAGCAAGCGGTGTCTGCGGCTCCTCAAAAGCGTGCTCATCGCGAAATGGTAGCAGCCTCGGTCGAACGGACGGCTGAGAATGCATCGGTCGAACCAACGCACGACAAACGTCAACAGCCTTCCCGGTTCCTTTGCTGCCGTCTCCTCGGAGTCACGAATCCGGCGAACACATCGCTGGTAACTCGCCAGATAAAGCGCCATCGATCCGCCACCGGCGGCAAAGAGCGCCGTGACCGCGCGCGCAGCCAATGCATGAATCGCCGGAGCCGCGCCGCCTAGCATGTCCTGGTAGAGACCGAGGAACCATACAGTGGGTAGCCACCCCAGCATGTGATGGCCACCGCCTATCATACGCGGCAAAAGCGCCTCGACATCCGGCGTCGCGAAGAGCAAGAGGACCAGCGCGATGGTTGCAAAGAGTTGGAAGCCAAATGAGATCGGCCGGAATCTACGGCCGGGGACCACGAGCGTCAGCAGGCCAACCAAGCCGAAGATAATGAAGAAAGCGAAGAATCCTCCTGCCACGTTTGCCGTCATGTGCGCCAGAACGAGTCGGGCCCATGGGCCAACGCTCCGTTGGTTACCCTCCACTTGCAGCGGGAAGAGGGCGCCGGAGCCGAGATTCAGCGTCACGACGAACAGCGCGAAAAACAGGCCCAACGCGACCAACTTCGCCCGGAACATTCGCTCCATGCCCACCGGCAGCGGCGCGAGGTTCGCATGGTCCAGTCGGTCGGGGAAAAGCTGATCCCACATCGCGACGGCCACCAAGCCGGTGATCGTCATGGTGTACGCGACGAACATGTACTTATCGGGAATGGAGAAGGTCTTGTAGTCAACGGGAGGAAGGCCTTCCAGCCAGCGAATGAGGCTCGAATATTTGATCATGAGCAAGAGGGAGACGAGCGCGCCCGGCAACGAGAGGAGCGCAAGAATCAAGCCCATGCCGGGCCGCAAGTCGCTATGCTCCGCCGTCAGTTCGCCCATGAAGAAGCGCGCCAGAAAATGGGACATCAGACGCGCGAAGAGCGAAGAGCGAAATCCCGTTCGCGGCCCGGCGGCGGGGTTGCGGCCAAGCCCAGTCATCAGGCCCTCGCGAGGTCGAGAATATCCTTTGCCGTCTGTCTGGAATCCCGCTGCTCGGCGAGTTCCATGAAGGCGCTTTCGAGCGAAGGCGCGGCCATCAGGTCGCGCAGATGGTCGACCGAGTCGTACGCGACAACCCGGCCGCGCTGGAGAATCACCACACGCATGCAAAGCTTCTCCACCACTTCCAACACGTGCGAAGAGTAGAGAACCACTTTCCCGGCGCGAGCCAGTTCATCGACCAAATCGCGGAATACCAGAGCGAAACCCGGATCGAGACCCGCGAGCGGCTCGTCGAAAATCAGGACTTCCGGATCGTGCAGCAAAGCCGCGATTACCAGGATTTTCTGCCGCATTCCCTTGGAGTAGGTTCCGAGCGCGGAATGGCGCTGCCCGTGCAAGCCAAACGCTTCCAGCATCCCGTCAATTCTCTTGGCGAGCTTGGGCTCGGGCAGTTGGCGTAGTGAGCCGACGAGCAGCAGATATTCGATCCCGCTGAGATAGGGGTAGAGGTACGGCTCCTCGGGAACATAGCCCAGCCGGCTCTTGTATCCGACCAGGTCCTTTGAAATTCGCTGGCCATCAAGCAGCACATTCCCGCGCGTCGGGTCCAGAAGCCCGGCTACCATGCGCATGGTCGTGCTTTTTCCGGAACCGTTCGGTCCCAAGAGGCCGAGGATTCCGCCGCGTTCGGCGCGGAAAGACACGTCGGTGACGCAGCGCATGGAGCCGTAGTATTTCGTCAGATGCTTTGCTTCGAGCATGGATTCCCCTCCCGAAAGCGTTTTTGGCGCGCGTACTGTCGCCCGAGATCCCAATTACGGCGAACATAGCATTTCTCGGGCCGAAAGCGGCCGCCAGTGGCAACTACATCACCGACGCCCTTTTCCCGGCTTCTGTCGGGCGCTCATTCTTCCCGTAGGGCCGTTACCGGGTCGATGCCCATTGCTCGGCGTGCTGGGAAGCACCCAGCCAGCAAGGCGGCGAGGAACAGCACCGCTGCGGCAAGCGTGAACGCCCACGGATCGTCCGGGCTAATGTGGTAAAGCATGCTCTGCAGGTAGCGCGTGAGCCCATATGCCCCGCCAATACCAATCGCCACCCCTACAAGCGCCAGCGCGAGTGTCTTCCCCACGACCATCCGCATCACTGTGCCCTTATCCGCCCCGAGTGCCATGCGAATCCCGATTTCGTGCGTGCGCTCGTTCACAGAATAAGAAATCACTCCATAGACGCCGAGCGCGGCCAGCACGAGCGCCACGAGAGCGAAAATGCCAAGGACGACCGTCTCGAAGCGATGGGCGTCTTCCATTTTGCCGAGGCGCTCTTCCATCGTGGCGACGTTGAAAACTGGCAACTTGTTGTCGATGCTTTGCAACTGAGCGCGCAGGGTGGGAACGATGACAAGAGGATTGCCGGTGGTGCGTATGACAAGGGAGATAGACGACGGATAACGGGCATAGTCCCAGAAAATCGTTGGGAACGGCTCATCCAGCAGGCCCAGTTGCCGCACATTGCCGACGACCCCGACGACTCTGTACTCTTTCTTGCCGATGACGATTTGTTGGCCGATGGGATCACCGGGAGGGAAGTAACGGTGGACGAGGACCTCGTTGACAACAGCCACGTGGGCTGTCGGCGAGACGTCGCGTGGCTCGAAGCCGCGGCCGGCAATGATCGGAATGCCCATAGTGCGAAAATAGCCGCCGCTCACAGGATCGGCCATGTAGCGTGGCTCGAGGGCCGGACTGACCTCGCGTTGACCCGCAATTCGGAAGTGACCGGTAGACAAAAATCCTGACATGGGACTGTGCGCAGCGACGGCGGCAGAGACAACCTGCGGAAGGGAGCGAAGACGTTCGAGGAGCAAATCGGCGAGCCGGCGGTTTGTGGCGCGGTTACGGCGTACAGAACCGGTGTAGGGAGGATGGGCGATCTCAGCGGTAAGGACATTGTGCGGATCGAAACCAAGATCAATGGAAGTGATTCGCAGGAAGCTGCGAACCAGCAGTCCCGAACCAATCGCCAGCACCAATGCCATCGCAATCTCCGCCACCATGAGTGCATTGCGCAGGCGGCGTTGGCCACGGCCAGCGCTCGAGCGCGATCCCTCTTTCAAGGCTTCCACGGTCGGAACCCGCCACGCGGCGTGGGCTGGCGCAAGCCCCGCGAATGCGCCGGCCAGCGCCGCGAGCAGAGCGGTGAAGGCAAGAACCGGGAGATCGATCGAGGTATCTCGGAGACCAGGAAGGTTGGCCGGACCCAATTGGCGAACGAGGACGACGGCGCCGTAGGCGAGCGCGAGGCCGGCCATGGCGCCAAGAGAGGCTATCAGCATATTCTCCGTGAGCAGCTGGCGGGCGACGCGTCGACGATGGGCCCCAAGAGCGACGCGGACGGCGATTTCCCTTTCCCGGGCGAGCCCGCGAGCGAGCGTCAGATTGGCGACGTTGACGCACGCGATGAGCAGGAGAAAGCCAACGGCGCCCCAAAGAGCGAGCAGCGCCGGCTCGGAGCTCCCGAGCAAGCGCTCGCGAAGAGGCACGAGTACCGCGTGGCTGTGCGCCAGGAATTTCCTCAACTCCCGAGATTCGTTCTCATCCTGCCGCAAAATCACTTCTAGGTTCGCCCGCGCCTCCTCCAAGCCGATACCGGGCTGGAGGCGGCCCAGCGACTGCACCGCCGCGAACGATTTCCCATTCAATGAGGCGTTCGAGAGGTTAAGGGGCAGCAGTACATCAGGATCGGGCCCGCCTTCCTCGGGAAATTCGAAGCTGGCGGGCATTACGCCGACCACAGTAAGAGGCAAACCATCCAACCGGATTGTTCGGCCGATGACTTTGGGGCTCGAAGCAAAGCGCACCCGCCAAAACCGATTGCTCAAGATGGCCGTCGTCGGCTGACCCGGCCCTCCCTCGCCGGCGTGAAACGCGCGGCCAAGCATGGGCTGAACGCCTAGCATCCGAAAGAAGCCGGGAGTGACGCTCGCAGCGGGAAGCATCTCCGGCGGTCCTACGCCGATCAGCGTCGCCCGCCAAACTTGGTAAGCAGTCATCGCCGAGAAGGAACGGTTGCGCTTCTCCCACGTCTCGTATATGGCGTCCAGGAGGAAGGGCACGGCGAAAGTACGTCTTATTGGAGGGCTTGTGATGCTGGCGACAACAATCCGATCCGGCTGCGAATAGGGAAAGGAAAACAGAGCCGCCTTCAGGATGCTGAAAACGGCAGTGTTGGCCCCGATCGCGATCGCCATTGTCAGAATGGCCGCGGCGGCGAAACCTCGATTCTTGGCAAGAAGACGCAGGCCGTAGAGAACGTCGTGCCAGACGCCCACGAACAACCCAAGCATTCCAGCCCTGGCGGCGCGGCGCTCAGCGGCGCGTTCGGCCAGCCGGTCGAGAGCCGGGATTTTGCCGGTCGGCGACTCGCGCAGGGCGGCAGACAAGCTGACCCAATCCGTTACGTGCGCGGCAGCCGCGGCTTCGGCCTCTTTTTCGTCGAGTCCCTGGCGAAGCGCTTCTTCGTAGGCGTCTTCGAGTTGCCGTGCGATCTCTTCGGTAATTTCCGCTTCATGTTCCGGCCGCAAGTCGCTCAAGCCCAGCCTCTCGCGCACGTAAGCCGTCCACTCACGCATTGCGCGCCCCCTTCATTCGCTCCGCAGCGCAGCCACCGGATCGATTCGCATGGCGCGCTGTGCGGGAATATAGCAGGCGGCAAGCGCGACGAGCGTCAGAACGATAGCGGCTCCGAGCAGCGTTAGCGGGTCGTCGGCACGCACGCCGTAGAGCACCGACCCCAGATAGCGCGTCACGCCCAAGGCCACGCCGATCCCCACCGCTGCTCCGGCAATAGCCAGCGCGGCGCCCTGCCGCAAGATCAGCCACAGCACGCCTTCCGGTTGCGCTCCGATCGCCATGCGAATCCCGATTTCGTGCGTTCTTTGCGAAGTCTCGTAAGAGAGCAAACCATACAATCCGATGCACGCCAGCGCCATTGCCAGCAGGCCAAAAAAGCCCGACAACCGCGCCATCAGCCGCTCCCTAAAAAGCAACTGATTGATCTGCGCAGATTCCGTTGTCACGTCGAAGAGGGCGATATCCGGGTCCACTTTGGCTACGGCCCTGCGCAGCGCGGGGACTATCGATCGCGGATCGGCCGCGGTGCGCAACTCGAAAAAAGAGCCGCGCGAAGGCTCATAAATCAACGGACGCATCCTTTCTCGCGGACCGGACAATCTCGCGTTGCCTACCACCCCGATGACCTCGTAACCGGGGCTGGCCGGCCCGTGGGAGGTTGGGCCATGCTCGCCGAATCTGACGCCCAGTGGGTTTCCCTTCCTGACGAATTGTTCGACGAACTTCTGATTCACAATCACAGGGACCGGCGTTTGGGAGGGTTTTGCACCCTCGTCCGTAGCAGCAAGTTCGAAATCGCTGGCGCTGAAGACTTGTCCGGCGAGCAAGGGAATGCGCATGGTGGAAAAGAAATTCGGGCCAACCTTCAGCTCATCCGCTTCGGATCGCTCATCTGCCGGTGTCCCTGGCCAGTGGAAGAGGGTCGAGCGAGCAACACCCATTAGGAGTCGCCACCACGTATTGTTGGTGGCGGATTGCACGCCGGGCATTTCGGCCAGGCGACGCTCCAGTTCTTGATTCAGGACCTCCCACTGCCTTCCGTTAAGACCCGGCGGTGTCCGGACCCCGAAACTCAGGACGTGGTGCGCGTCGAATCCGAGGTTGACATCGCGCAAATTCGATAGCGTGCGCACAAGCAGTCCGGCACCCACGAGCACAATGACCGCCAGCGCCACCTGCCCGACGACGAGCCCGTTGCCGAGCGTGAGCCACTTGCCCACGGCGTGGGCGGAATTTGTCGCGCCCCGCGACCCTTCCTTGAGCGCCGGCGTGAAATCGACGCGGGCATTGCGAAACGCCGGCGCCAGACCGAAAAGAATTCCGGTGAACAGCGAAACCACGAGAGTGAATCCGAGGATGCGCGGGTCGACTGCGGTGAACCCCAACACCCGCAGATGAATTGGACCCCTGGATCCAACAGCCGCTAGCTGAGCGTTCCCAACGAAGGAAAGAATCGCATGCGCGCCCCCATAGGCGAATAGAACGCCCAAGGCGCCGCCAAACAGTGAAAGTGTCACGCTTTCGGTCAAAAGCTGCCGCACCACGCGCCGCCGCCCCGCGCCCAGGGCCAGACGCACCGCCATCTCCTTTTGCCGCGCATTGGCTCGCGCCAACATCAATCCCGCCACGTTCACGCACGCAATCAGCAGGACAGTTCCGACGGCTGCCATGAGTAGATACAGCGGATTTGCGTAGAGCCCGCGGTAGCCCATCAAGCCACTCTGGGCGGGCGTTATTGTCAGTTCCGGCTCGCCACCGGAAGATGCCAGAGCCCGGGAAGCCACTGACGGCGCGCGCCCCGACTCCGCGTCAATAAATAGCGGGGTCGCTCCGTGAAGCATTTGGTTGCCGAAGAGGCCGCTCACGGCGGCCTGCGCTTGCGCACGTCGCTCTCCCGGCTTGAGTCGGCCGATAATCGTCAGCAACCATTCACGTGGGTCGTCTTGCCGGCGGCCCGGTGGCCAGCCCATCACCCGCGCATAGTCGGAAAGGGGCACCCAAAGGTTGTAATCCGAGCCTGGCGTGATTCCCGTATAGCCCGCTTCGGTAACACCGACAATCGTAAAGGGCAACCCCTGCAATTGGATCCCACGGCCGATGGCGTCGCGAGAACCACCGAATGCGCTTTGCCAATACCCGTAGCTCAAGACGGCAACGGGCGCGGCAGACGGAGTATTGTCGGAGGGCTCGAGCAGACGCCCGGCGGCCGCCTTGACCCCCAATATATGGAAAAAACTGCCGGAGACTGCTTCCGCATCGGCAGTAGTCGCAGAACCAATCCCCGACAAGTACGTCGTGCCCAGATCGACAAAGGCGCCGGCTCCGGAAAGTATATTGGCCCGCTCGATCTCATGGAAGAACGGCTCGGAAAACGAGCAGCCGGAGTAAACCGCGCTTTCGACGTGTCCTTCGGGGCCAAGGCCAAAGCCCTCCATGGAGCAAGCGCCATAGAACTTGAGCATGCGTAGATTTGGGCGGTACCGCGCGGTCGTTCTCCACCCCAGCAGCACTAACCGGGAGGGATTTTTCGCCGGTAGCGGACGGAGCATCACCGCATTGATCACGCTGAAGATGGCGGTGTTGGCGCCGATGCCGAGGGCCATCGTCAAAATGGCCGCGGTGGCGAAGCCGCGATTCTTTGCCAGCAACCGCAGGCCATAGAGAAAGTCGCGCCAGATGCCGGCGACGAGACCTACCATCCCTTGTTGAGCGCCACGGCGGTCGGCGGCGCGCTCGACCAGCAGGTCGAGCGCAGGCATTCTGCCCGCCGGCGACTCGCGCAACTCCGCAGCCAGGGCATCCCAATCCGTTATGTGGGCGGCCGCGTCAGCTTGAGCCTCTTTTTCGCCGAGGCCTCGCCGCAGCGCATCTTCGTAAGCGTCCTCGAGTTGCCGCGCGATCTCCTCGACAATTTCCGCTTCGCACTCCGGACGCAAACCGCCCACGTGCAGCCTCTCGCGCACGTAAGCGGCCCAATCAGACACGGCGCACGCTCACGACTTGATTTATCGTGGCGACAAACTGTTCCCAGAGGCTGCGCTGCTCGGCGAGAAATCCTCGGCCTTCCGGTGTAAGGCGATAGAACCGGCGGCGGTGTTCGCCTGGCTTTTCCACCCACCGGCCCCGGATCAGGCCACGATCCTCCAGCCGGCGCAGGATGGGGTAGAGCGAACCGATCCGAAAAGCGATCCGACCGCGAGAGCGGCTTTCGATCAGTTTGCCGATTTCGTATCCGTGCCGCGGGCGCGCTTCGATCACCGAGAGAACCAACAGTTCCGCGCTGCCCTTTTTCAAGTCCCGACCGAACATGCGTAGAATATACTTCCGTGAAGTATGCTCGTCAACGTCTTGGTGGGGGTCGGACCCTCAAGATAGCGGGTACCTGTGAGCACGAAAACGGAGGTACTCATAATCTGGCACTGTTTCAAAAGGAATTTCTCTTGTGTCGACCGGCTCCGCTAGTTGACGGATCAGATGGGGTGAAGAGCTACCAAGGACCTGAGCCCCGACGCGGATGTGAACGATTTTGTCCGGGTCGAGGCCCATGAGCCGCGCGCAGGTGGCGTCTGCAGCGACAGGATCGTCGGCCAGGACGATTCGATTGAGGCGCCGCGGAGTTCCGTTCAGTGGACCGTTCCCTTCCATGGCCACAATGGCATCGGCGATCACGAAGTGAACAGGAAGGGTTGCGCAGACGTCCAGAATGCTTTCCTGGATACCCTTCCAATGGAGGATATTCTTCGGCCAGCCGTATTTGGCTCCTGGCACAACGCCAAACATGTTCTTCATGCTGAGCGTGACGCCGGACCAATGATGGGTCTTAACTTTGGGCATCGAAACGATGAAATCGGATTCGAGAATTGTACGCGGTAGCCACAGCGACTTCATTCCGGTGTAGTGAGCGAGCAAAGGCGTCTCGACAAGCTCGTCCCGGTTCAGATCGACAAAGCGAATTCGTTGCTTGCGGAGCAGGTCCGCAAAGCCGCTTTCGAGCAAGACCAGCTCTGTATCGCGTTGGTGCCCTGGCCCCTCTCCGACGAGCACAGTCTTGGCGCCAAGACGCCGGAAGCACTCCGCGGCAGCGACAACAAGCAGGGGGTGCGTATTGATGTGGCCCCCGGGGATGTAATCCACCAAGTTGGGCTTCAGGAGGACGGTTTTCCCGTGGAGATCGAGGTGGAACAGATTCAAGCCCTGGCAGAGAGTTTGCTCCAAACGTCCCACGTAAGATTCGGCCTTCAGTATGGCGACGCGAGACCGTGGCCGCTTCCGGATGACGTGGTGTTTGGGCTTGGCGAGCAACCTGGCGATAGCAGCTTCTGTGACCAATTGGTGCGACCTGGACAGAAGCGTTTGCTGGCCAGCTTTCATCTGGGGGCCTCGAATGGATTGAGTCCGTCGGCGCAGGCAAGTGCCATTGTTGTGAGAGCCAGCGTCGCGCAGTCGTCGATTTCAGCCGACTCGGCTAGGCCAGCAATGCGTTCGATTAAGCGTCGAACCGGCCGTTGGTAAGCATTCAGGGCCAAAATTGCCCAGGAGAGACTCCAGGGTGCGAAGCAGGTTTCGGCGCGTCGTTCGAGCAAGCCAAGGGTCGTGATCATCGGCTCGCTCGCCGATTCCCCTTGAAGAGCAAGCAAGGCAATAGCAGTCGTGTCAGGATGCGGAGCCACTGGGGATCCATAAACGACTCCATTGCCGACATTCCAGCCTCTGCCAGGACAGATGCGGTCGAAGAGCATCTCGACCCCACGCCGAATGCGACGGCGGGCTTGCCGTGAAGGGTGATGGGTGCTCTTCAATGCCAGTAGGGAATACGAAGTCGGAACGACCCAGCTCACCGTTTCGGGCATCCAAGGCCAACCGAACTTGCTGGGATCGAAGCGGACATGCCGGTCGAAGGT
>JAKASX010000112.1 GCA_021818865.1 Acidobacteriota bacterium | reverse complement strand
TGTGGGGCGCTGATTGACACGGCGAGCTGGCTGCCACCGGACCTCGTCACCGTGCCGGAGGTGACCGGGACGCGAAACACGCCGAACGGGCAGGAAGCGATCACGATCGTGGGCGCGTTGGAACTCGAGACGCCGCCGTGGGCAAACGATTTGCGCGAGTATCCGTATTTGCAGTGGCAGATCGAGACACACCTGGCGAAGCTGCGGGCTGCCTATCCGCATGCGGCGGACAAGATCGGGCCGCCAGTGGTTCCTGACGCTTCGGCGCAGTACGAACGGCTGGCGCGGCTTTCGCAATCACAAGGAGGGCCATTCACGCAGGGCGGCGACGTGAATCAGAGCCTGATCACCTACGAGAGGACATGGCTGCGGCCGTGGGTTTTCTACCTGGTGGACGACCTGAGGAAGCGAGAGAAGCTGCTGGAGCTATTTCCCGAAGGATGCTACGTGGCGTTCGCCGGAGACGCGTACCTCGAGAGCCGAAACGAGGCCATGGACGATCACTGGCGGGTGATGCATTCGCTGCCGGGCGACGGCAGTTCGAGCGGACGGCCGGCGCTGGGCGATTCGCTGGTGAGCGTGCAGGAGCGATTCAACACGCTGACGAATTTGCAGATGGAGACGTACGACTACGGCGTGCCGCCGACCTACATTGATCCGGAAGCGATCGATGCCGACGCGGTGCAATACCAGACGGCGGAGCCGGGCGCCATTTATCCGGCGCGGCCGCGAGCCGGAATGCCGCTTGGCGCGAGCTTTTTCGTGCCGCCGGCGGCGCAGGTGCCTCCGGACCTGGTGGAACACGCACAGGAACTGATGGGGCCGATCGCTCAGTTCCTGACCGGAGCGTTTCCGGCGATTTTCGGCGGGGCGATGGAGGGACAGAAGACGGCGTCGGGCTACGCGATGGCTCGCGATCAGGCGCTCGGGCGGCTGGGGTTGGTATGGCGGAGAATCCGGCAGTTTCATGCGGACGTGATGATGCTCGGCGTGGAATGTTTCCGAAAGAACCGGAGCCTGGACGTGGAACTGCCGCTGCTGGGCGCAGGGATGGAATTCGACGCGAAATGGATTCGGCTCGCGGATCTGAAAGGCAACATTCTGGCGTATCCCGAAGCTGACGAGCAGTTCCCTACCCTATGGAACCAGAAGCGGGCCGTGCTGATGCAGTTGATGACGATGACCGATCCGACAATCCAGCAAACGCTGGCGCTGCCGGAAAACCTGACGCTGCTGAAACAACTGCTGGGACTGACGGAATTGCAAGTGCCGGGGGAGGATTCGCGCACAAAGCAGATACGGGAAATCACCGTATTGCTGGAGGGGCAGCCGATCGCGCAGATCGATCCGCAGACCGGGCAGGAAGTGTTGCTGCCGAGCCTGTTGCCGGACGCGTTTGCCGATAACCAGGCAGTGGAACTCGAAACGTGCAAGCACTGGCTGAATTCCAACGCGGGCCAAGCGGCGAAGGTGAACAATCCGGAAGGATGGGCCAACGTGCGGGCGCACGCGATGCTGCACCAACAATATCTGCAAGGGCAGCAAGGGCAAGCGGCAACGGAACAGGCACTGGCAGCGGCGAAAGCGCCCGCCGTGAAGATGCCCAGCGAGACGATCAACTACCAGGACTTGCCAGCCGCAGGAAAAATGCAGATGGCGACGCAGGCCGGGATCCATCTGACGCCGGAAGAGGCGGCCGAACAAGCGGCCGGTGGCGCGAAGAGCAGCGCGGCACAGCACTGAAAACACACTCCAGAGAAAAAGAGAAACGATCAGCGATCGGGCGCGGAAACGAACGCGCTGGTGATGGAGAAGCTCGGACATTCTGCAAGCTTGGTCTCGCTGCCTCCAGCGCGTCGGGATGCTTCGCTTCGCTCAGCACGACGGGCATCGTTGGGCTGCGAGGGAAATGGCCCGTTAGCATTGTGAGAAGGTCGCTTCAAGGCAGGAGTTGAAGCGGATTGTGCAGATTTCCTTGCTGACCCGGCTCATGGCCGGACAGCAGCCGAACGGATCGAGGGGTCTGAAACCTCGTAAAAAAGCGGGCCGGGCGGCGGGAACGAAGTAATGACGAGGTTGGGGAGAACGCGGAATGTCTGAAGCCATGACGGCCACAACGGCAGGCCGGGCGCCAAGCGCGGGCGCGGAAACCATGACGGGAACAGCGGCGGCGTCGCCAACCGCCGGAACATCCACGTTGACGGACGACCAGATCCTCGGAATCGGGGCCGAAAGCGGACCGGGCTCCGAGGAAGGCTGGACGAGGGAGCCGGGGAATGAAAGATCCGGCTTGGATGAGACAACGACGAAAACCCAGTCGAACGACGCCGTGCGCCGTCCGGGCGAAGAGACGACGCCAGACGGGCAGCAGCGTGAGGAGAATCAGCCGCAGAAGGGATTGACGCCGGAGGTGCGCGAATTTTTCCGGAACCATCCGGAAGTCCGCGACGCCTATTACCGGTCCCAAGAGTTCGCAAAACTCTTCCCCGATTTCAAGACGGCCGAACTGGTGGCGAGTTACCTGGGCCGGTATGAGAACCCGGCGGAGCTGGCGGACGATCTGAGAGGAGTGGCGGACCTGAAGGCGCTCGACCGGATGTTCTATTCGGGCGACCCCGCCGAACACGGAAGGATCGTCGAGAACCTATTTGCCGACAGCCCCGAAGCGTTCGGCATGCTGCTGGCGACGCTGCCGGAAACGCTCGAACGGCTGGCGAGCGACGCCACGCGGCCGGGGATGGCCCAACGGGCGCAGATGATGCTCGCCGAAACGAACAGGCGGGCGTTCGAAAGCGAGCTGGACCGGCAATACCAGAAAGCCAGAGCGGACGGGAACGAGGAACTGGCGAGGAAACTGGAAAGCCTGGCCAGCACAACGCTCGGCCGTTCTCCGTGGGCGCGTGAATCGGTGGAAGAGAAGCTGGCGAAACTCCGGATCGAACAACAACGGATCGACCAGCAGCGCGAACAATCCCGAACGGAAGCCGCACAGCGATGGGTGGAAGAAGCGAACGAGCACGTGGTTCGCGATTTCACCGACGCGGTGAAACAAACGGTGGATCAACTGGTCGGCAGGACGTATTCGGATGAAGCGAAGCGGCTGCTGGTCGGGGAAATTTACCGGCGGGTACACCAGAACCTGGCAGCGGACAGGGACCTAGTGGACCACGTGAATGCGCTGACGCGCGGCGGCGCCGGTGAACCTGGGGCGCAACGGCAGATCGTTCGACTCGTATCCACACAGGCCAAGCGAATGATTCCCGGCGTGGCCGAGCGCGTGATCGGCGCGTTTGGACAAGGGACGCTGGCCGCAAACGACCAGAAGCAAAAGCGGGAGACGGCGGCAGCCGGCCGAGTGGACGTGACAGGCTCTTCCGGAATGGAAGCGCGCAGCGTGAAAGCGCCGACGCCGGCGCAATTGAAGCGCACGGGAAAATACGGAGAGCTTTCCGACGACGACATCCTCGACGGACGAGTCTGAACGGCCAGAGGCAAGGCCGGCAATGAAAGGGCCGAGGGGAAAACGGCCCGGAAGATGATCGCGACAGCCGCGATCGCTGAGCACTGGCGCTTCCGAGGCGATCGGGAGCCAGGAGACAAGACAAAATGGCACAGATGGCGAATGCACAATCGGTTGCGTTGCAGCTCGAAAAGGTGCGGGACAAACTTCCCCTGCTTTACGAGCGAGACGACATGTTGCTGACGATGATTCAGCAGCGCGGCGACGTGGAGCGCGTTTCGAGCCGGAACATGCGGCTGCCGCTCCAGATCCGTCCGGGCGGCAAAGCGGGGATGGCCAACCTGGACGGGGGCGACCTGGGACGCGGGTCGGGAACGACGTACGACGTGGCCCAGGTGACGCCGGTCTTTTTCCGGCACGCGGTGGAAATCACCAAACTGGTGGAATACGCGACGAACGCGCCGGAAAAGGCGGTGGAAAACGCGGCCAAGCGCGAAGTGAAGAACGGCATGGCGCAGTTCCGGTCGTTCCTCGACAAGGTGTTGCAGACGGCGGGCAACGGCGTACTCGGAACGATTTCGAGCATCGAGACGACCGGGGTGAACCTGGTGAGCGGAGCCGCGGCGCAGCTGAACCTTGTGAACCCGCCGGGCGCGACGCTTTTCTATTACAACCAAACGCTACAGTGGTACGACCCGACCATCACGACCAACCGCGGATCGGCGAACGTGCTGCTGGTGGATCCCTTCAACAAGTTCATCCAGGTGGACAACTTGCCGACGGGCTATGCCGCAGGCGACCTGCTGCTCCACGACGGGGTGAGCGGGGCGAATCCGACGAGCCTTTTCGGAATCCCCTATCACCAGAACAACGCGACGACGGGGACATGGTTGAACCTGAACCGGGCGACCTATCCGGTGGAACTGGCGACGCCATCGGTGAATGCCGGCAACGCGGCGCTGGTGCCGATGAACGTGCGGTTGGCGATCAACAAGGTGCGCAAGGCGTTGGGCACGAATCAACTGGGCAAACTGATCGCCTACACGGCGCTCGAGCAGGAACATGCCTGGGAATCGCTGGGCGTGGGCATCAGCGAAATCATCAAGGAGGGCGGCAGCCGGGCCAACGACCTGGAGTTGCTCTTCACCGGACAGAAGACGATGGCCGGCGTGCCGATCAAGAGCTCGATCAACGCGAACGCGGCTCGGATCGACTTCATCAACCTCGGCCATTGGGGCCGCGCGGTGATGCAGGACATCGACTTCTACGAGATCGGGGGCCAAACGGTGTTTCCGATCTACGGGGCGTCGGGCGGGCTGGCAGCCGCCTACATCTTCTACTTCATCACCGGATTCCAGCTGTGGATGGATTCGCCGCGGTCCGGCGCGTACATCTACAACCTGGCGATCCCGACCGGCTACTGATCGGGGTAGTAGAGGTTGATGCGCACGAGGCGCCCTAGCTGGCGAGCCGGGAAAGGCAGATTCCTCCCGCCAACAGACCGGCGGGCGCTGCGCTCGGAATGACCATCCGGGGCGCCTCCTGGGCAAGCATCGAGAACAACACAATCGCATGGTGATGGGAAGCGGCCGGGGCCGCGCAGGCAACGGCTTCGGCCGCCGCACTTCCGATGATTCGCGTCCTGAGAGAAAACAAACAGACACCGCAGTGGGTGGAGGAATTGGCGACACGGGCCGGCGGACGAAACCGGTTTGGGGAGCCGAATTTCCGGGTGGTGTGGGGGTGGTCGCGGCTGAGCTTGATCGGCGGACGGTGGAGCGACCACGACGAGAACGGCAACCTGATCCGCGAAGTAGTGGAACTGCGCGAAGAGCCGAAATATTTTCCGCACGATCGCTGGCATATCGAGCGATGGTTGCCGCCGGAGGCTTACGGAACGCCGGAGCAGTGGTACAGCCAAACGATCGAGGACGGAAACGGGCAGAGCGTGCCGGCACTGGGACCGTACCCGAGCCGAGGCGAATGGGAACACTGTTTCACGGTCCAAACGGCGGACGGGGAATTTCTGGGGCTGACACCGGGGATCTGCGACGGGGTGGTGCGAGCGATCGAATGGTCGCGGGCGCAACCCAAGGCGAAGAGGCGGGCGGCGCTGGATGAGGCGGAACGGAAACGCGAGAGGGATTACGAGACATTCTTGGACGACGTGCTTTGGAACGAGCCGAGATTTCACGGACAGCCGTACGTGGTGATGCCCTAGGAAGGGAAGCAGGACAGGATCGCGGCAGATGGAGGAACGATGAGCGAACGCGCGGTGATTGGGAACGTCGGCGACCAAGAGTGGACGCTGGTACGAACGTACGGGGTTTATCGAATTCCAACGGCGGAAAACGACGTGGCGATGCTGGAGGTGAACGATCGCATCGACGTAATCGACATGGGCGACAACCGACGGCTGGAAGTGCCCATTCACGCGCGAAAAATTGCCGAGGATCTGGCGGCGGACTTGGTTGATTTCGGGGTGTTCGTGGCCCAAGGCGAAGAACCGACGGCGGAAGAGATCGAGAAGGCGCGGAAACATCTGGTGGACGTGGCGAAGAAGCTGGTTTTCGAGGGCGATCAGGAGTGGGCACGAAGCCACAACTACCGGCTGCTTTCCGACCTACACCGGCGGGCGGTGCGACGGCTGGGGCTCGAACGAGAGTGGGCATACGAACCGGAGCAAATGGCGGATTGCCCGGTGTGCGGCGAACGGGTGAAACCAGGAGTGGCCCTATGCAAGAGCTGCGGGGCCATTCTGGATCGGGAGAAGGCGCGGGAATTCGGGATCGTTAGTCCGGCGGCAAGAGGGAAGACGAAGAGCGACTGAAGATGGATAGAGGACGGCGAGCGAGCGGCGTTTCGAAGCGAACAGAAAACGGGAGGCGGGCATGAGCTGGAAGATTGGTTCCCTTCTGAATGCGATTCGACCGGATTACGTGGAGGCAGCGGGGCTGGCGGTCGCGGCGGCGTTTGCGCTGGAAACCACGGGATGGGTGAAGTACGCGGTACTCGTTTGCCTTGGGCTGTACGTGGCGGCGCGGCTGGCGCCGGAGTTCACGCAGTTGCTTAAACCAATCGAGGCTTTCGCCAAGGTACCGAACTGGCCGGAATACGCGCTGGTGGCGCTGGCGGTGATTCTGATCGGGAGCCGTGGCGGAGCGAACGCGGCCGGCGCGCTGGTGGGGATGGCGATTTGCGGAGCGGGGCGGCTGTACCCATCGCTCTATCCGTAGCCGGCGATGCCCGGGACGATACAAAAGGCGGGCGCGTTCGTGGCGGACGCGCTGTGCGACTTGAAGCCGGATGGGACGGCCGGGAAAGCGAGCTTTGCACGAATCTCTTTGGCGCTGCTGCTGGCGTTCGCGCTGGGCTGGGTGACGGCGATGACGATCTGGCACCGAGCGTTGCCGGACATGAGCGGGGTGATTGGATTCGTGAGCGCCTGGGGCGGGCTGGTATACATGCCGAGCAAGTTTGTATCGGCCTGGCAAAACCGAGGGATGGGCGGGATGGGCGAACGGAGCGAGGAGAGACGCTAAATGCCGGTCTTGGCGACAACGCGCTACAGCACCGCCGGAGCAGTTCTGACGCTGGTGCGAGCGCTGATGAACGATCCGAACGGAGTGATCTGGGCGGACGCGGCGCTGTTTCCCTTTCTGAACGCGGCGTACCGATCGCTGCAGGAAGAATTGGCGATCAACGGCGTCTCGGTGATGACGACGCATACGGAAATCGACTTGCCGGTGACGTCGCTGAACGGCGTGACGCTGGCACCGAATCCGCCGCAGATTGCCGACGACACAAATCCGCAATTGCCGACGGACCTGGTGGTTCCCTATACGCTGCAGGAACAGGCTACTGGTTCGGACGACCTGTTCATTCCGATGGAGCAAATCACGGGGCCCTTTCCGAATCTGCAGCCGATGCCTTACCTGAGGATTTGGAAATGGGAAGCGGACCAGATCGAGCTGATCGGAGCGACACAAGCGATTACGGTACGGATCGAATACGAACGCGCGCTGCCGGAGCTTTCGCAGGAGAGCGACCCGATCGAAATTCCCTACGCGAACAAGGCGCTGGCTTATGAAGTGGCCGCGCTGGCCGCGAGAAGCCGCGGGGCGAGGGATCTGGCGCTGGACATGGAGCAAGCGTCAGAGGTGGTGCGCCAACGAATCATCGAACGATATACGCGAGCCGAGCAGTTCAAACCACGCCGCAGGAAACCGTACGGGTACCACAGGCGAGTGATTTACCTCTAGGCAAAGAGACGGCTGAAAACAAAAAGGACGCCCAACGTGGCGAGGGCAGTTCCCTGCCAGGAACCATGCGCAGGGAACGGAAGGGCGTTTCACGCGGGCCGGCGGAAGCCTCGCAGGTGGCAACCACGAAGGGGCACAGCGAAGCCCTCTGCAAACGCCGACGCGAAAAGAGAGTTGGGGTAGAGTGACGCCGGCAAAAACCAGCGACGTGAGGCCCTAGGGAATGGCGAGGAAAACGATTTGCCTGGTGGGACCCAGTTGGACGAAGAAACAAGCACTCGGGCGGGATTGCCGGAAGAGAGAGCACCGGCACATCGACGAAAGCGAAGCGCGGGAACTGGTGGAGAAAGGCGAGGCGCAGTGGCTGCTGGGAGGGTTGCGGCGAGGGCACGTGGCGGACGGAAGCGTGCTGCAAGACCGAGTGGAAGCAGTTAAGCGCGCGCTCAATCGACTTTCCATCGAGGTGGGAGAAACCCACGCGATGATGATTTACCGGGGAAGCCGTATCGCGGTGGAGATGTTGCAGCAAATTCGAAGGAAGGCCCGTGGGTAACCTTCAAACCAACCTGACGTCGAGCGTTGCGATTTGGCCGCACGGGCTTCCGGCGTTCGCGCCAGGCCGAAGAACCGGGCATCGGCGCTCGGCGCCGGAGACGCAGGGGAAGGAACCCATTGGGGCAAGCGGTGAAGCGCGAACGGAGGCGGCACCGGAAGTCGCGGAAGAAGAACGAAGGCGCGCCTACAACCGCGAATACATGCGGATATGGCGGAAGCGGAATCAGGAACGATACCGGGTCTACAACCGCGAATACCAACGAAAGAGACACATCGAGCGGAAAGTCGCACGCATCCTGAGCGAGCAGGCGAAAGACGAGAAGCTCTGCGGCTACGGTTGCGGACGGCCGGCGGTCGAGACGATCGAACGAACAGATCCACGGACGTGGAAAACGGTGCAGATTGCGTACTGCGGGCACTGTTGAAGAAAGAGCGACGGCTTGCCGGCGAAGAAACGCCAGGGAACGAGCATCTTCTTCGAGTGCTTCTACCGGGGAAAGAGCAGAACGCCGCGACGGGTTCGGCCAGGCGAAGCGGGAACACGGGCGAGCGGCGTGGAACCGGACCCGGGAATCGGAAAGAGGCAGAGCGAAAAATGCTTCCGACGATGGAGCGGGGATGGTGACAGGTGGCCCACCCTGCCAGTTTCCGGCGACGGTGATTGAGAGGGGTTCCGGAGGCGCGGAGGCGCGAAGGAGAGCCCTTCGAGAGGTGGAAATCCGCCGATTGAACGAGACAGCGGCTGAGCCGCGGCTTCTGAGGCTTTACGCGGCAATGACGGGAGACATCGGTGAGCTGGAACGAGCGCCAACGTGGGCGGAATTGATCGCGGCGCGATTTGCGTTCCGAGCAGCGACTCGCGGAGCGGCAACGCGGGAGATCGCAGAACTGCGGGGAAAGAGGGAGGGCGGGCGACGCGAATTGGACTCCCATGTGCCTTGGCGGCTGAGCCTGGACGGGTTGCCGAGAAGAACTGCCGTGGCTTGCGGTATTTGGCGAGCGGGGGAAGAGAGCGAAACCCGTTGCGCGGATTTCTGAGCCACGAGCGAGGAGCGAAAACGGAACACAAGACGTCAGCAGAGGAAGCCGGTGGAGGCGGAGGGCGAGTGATGGCCGAGAAATGGACGCAAGGCGCAGTGAAGCGGCCGGGCGCGCTCAGGCGCATGGCGCGGGCAGCGGGAATGACGCCAATGGAGTTTGCGCGGCAACACGCGCACGACCGCGGCCCGCGGGGATCGAGGGCGGCCCGAGTGGGCGAAGAGGCGCGGTTTGCCTTAATCGCACAACATGAGCCGATTCCCCCCCAGGAAAGAACCAAGAAGCGGCACGCGCCATTGCCACGAGCGGCGGCGGGATGAGCGAGATTGAAAGACACGCGCCAACGTTGCGGCTGATCGACCTGTTTCAGCCGTCTGAGAAACAAAAGCAGTTCCTCGATGTGGTGGCGAAACACCGGTTCGTGCTGTACGGCGGCGCGATGGGAGGGGGAAAGAGTTACATCCTGCGCTGGTGGCTTTTGACATACCTGATCGACCTGGCGGAGCGTGGCGTTCCGGGAGCGCAGGTGGCGCTTTTCTGCGAGGACTATCCGGCGCTGCAAGACAGGCAAATCAGCAAGATCGAAATGGAATTTGCTCCGGAACTGGGGCGGCTGCACAGAGGGACGACGCGGGATTTTGTATTGCGGGACGAATGGGGCGGCGGACGGATCGCACTGCGCAATTTGGATGATCCGGCGAAATACCATTCGGCGGAATTCGCTGCGATCGCGGTGGACGAGCTGACGAAAAACCGGCGTGAGACGTTCGACTTCCTGAGGACGCGGCTGCGTTGGCCAGGCGTGAGCCGGCCGCGCTTTGCGGCAGCGACGAATCCCGGCGGGGTGGGACATGGATGGGTGAAAGCGCTGTGGGTTGACCGGAAGTTTCCCAGGGAGCTGGAACCGCTGGCGAGCGAATTCGCGTTCGTTCCGGCGCGGGCGGAAGACAATCCCTACCTGAGCCTGAGCTACTACGAAGAGCTGAAGACGCTGCCGGCGGATCTGGCAAAAGCGTACGCCGAGGGTAGTTGGGACCTCTTTGCGGGGCAATTCTTCGACGTATTCGATTCGACGCGGCACGTTGTCCGCGCCGGCGAGATCGGAATCGAGGAATGGTGGCCGCGGTGGATTTCGGCGGATTGGGGATTTGCGCACAATTCGGCCGTCTACTGGCACGCGTGGGACGGGACGACGGTATGGACGTATCGGGAGTTGATCCGGAACCGGCTGACTCCCGGCGAACTGGCGCGGGCGATTGCCGAACGATCGAACGGCGAAAGGATCGAGACGTTTTACCTGAGCCACGACGCCTTCGCGCGAAGGACCGAGGAGAAAACGGCGGCACTGCAGATGGCGGAGGTGCTGCGGGAGTACGACATTCCGACGCCAACGCCCTCAGACACGGATCGCAAAGGCGGCTGGATGCTGATGTATCAGATGCTGAGGGACGGCAAATGGAAAATCGCTGATTCCTGTCCATCCTTGATCCAGACGATTCCGACGCTGGTGCGCGATGAAAGAGACGTCGAGGACGTGGCAAAGACGGACGGCGACGACCCGGCGGACGCGGCGCGCTACGGGCTGAAGGGCAGATTCGGACGAGCGAAAAAACCGCTCGGCGAGCGCCTGGCAGAGCGAGTGACGGCGAGCGATCCGACCTTGCGCGCGCTGCAGGCGCTGAAGGCGGCCGCGGACGAGGAAAAGCAACAAGAAGCCGGCTTTACGCGACGGCCGAGGCATCGATGGGCAATTCCGTCGCAACAGCATTGAGGAGGAAACGTGCCGAACTACAACACGCAGAACCCGCCCTACGCGATCTATCCGGGCGACGTCGTGTATCCCTTCAACGCGGAAACGCCAACTGCGCCTCAGGCGAGCCAGCAGTACGCCGTTGGCGAATCGTACGACGGCGCCGCCGGTGGACCGAGCGAACTGCGATTCGACATCAGTTACGCGAGCGCGCCGACGGCGGTATCGGTGGAAGTGCAATCGGCGGTGGATGACGCGGATGCGAATTATTTCATCGAGTACACGTCTTCGAACACGGCCGGGGAATCGGTGAAGCTGACGAGTTTCCGAGGACGGTTCGTGCGCGTCCTGCTGAATTCGCAGACGGGCGGAGGCGCGATCACCGTCAGGTTGCAACGATAAAGAAGCCGGGTCGAGCCGAAGGACATCATCCTCTCCTCAAAGAAGAGTTTGAGCAAGCGGCGGCAGAACGATGGCGGTCCGGCGGGGACAGTGAGTGAGGGATGCACCCGCGGCTAGCGTGGTGGGTTAGAAAAAGTCTGGAAAACTGGCGCGTCCTGGACGGGCCCTCAGCGGCTAAAGCCGCGCTGATTGTGCTTAGCTTACGGCACGGCTGAAGCCGTGCCCTTCCGGGTGGTGGTGCGATTTCGCCGGAAATTTGATGGAGGACTTCCGACTCAGGACACTAGAGCGCATCTCATAAATGCCTCAAGAGGATGATGAGGCAGCCGAGTTGGAGCATGGCCAGGAAGTTGGCCTCGTGAAACTCCCAGCGAGTGACGAGGCGGCGGAAATTATGCAGCCAAGCG
>JAKASX010000111.1 GCA_021818865.1 Acidobacteriota bacterium | reverse complement strand
GCGAAGGCTTCGTCGTCGGAAATGTGCACGGTGAAATACAGGTGGTCGGGCGGCAGGTTCCAGACGCGCGTCACCAGTTCCCAGGCGTAGCCGATCGCTTCGCGCTTGAAATAATCGCCGAAGCTGAAATTCCCGAGCATTTCGAAAAATGTATGATGCCGCCGCGTGCGCCCGACCACTTCCAGATCGTTGTGCTTGCCGCCGGCGCGGACGCATTTCTGGCAAGTCGTCGCGCGGTTGTATTCGCGATGCTGTAGGCCGAGGAAAACCTCCTTGAACTGGTTCATGCCGGCGTTCGAAAAGAGCAGCGTCGGGTCGCCCGCGGGAACGAGCGACGAACTGGGCACGATGCGGTGCCCGTTGTTCGCGAAAAATTGCAGAAAGGATTTCCGAATTTCGTTGCCGGTCAAAACAGGCTCCTCTAGCCCCGCTGGGAGGCGCATGCGGCTGGCGCAGCCGCGAACGAAGCGGTTCTTTTCGCACGCAACCGGCTGTTGTCCGCGGGATCGCTCGTCTGAATTATCGCAAACGCGGCGCGCCCGCCGCAACGCGCCGAACAAAGCCCGCGCGGCCAAGAGCCCTGAATTTGACACAGTTCCCGCCGGGGTTTAGCGTCGCGTTACCGTGCTTTTCCGGTCCGAAAGAGGCAGACATGAGAATCGCGAACCTGGTGGTTTGTCTGGGATTGGCTCTGGGCGTGGTCGCGCCCGCCGTGGCGGCGCGGCAGGGCGAGCCGTTGCGCGTCAGCAGCGTGGTGATGCAGGCGAAGCTGACGCATTCCGTTCCGCCGAAATATCCCGAAGCCGCGCGGAAAAAGGGAGTTCAGGGAACCGTGAAATTGCAGGTGGTGGTCGCAAAGAATGGCGCGGTGAAATCCGTGAAAGTGGTCGCGGGCGATAAACAGTTGGCGAAAGCCGCAACCGCCGCGGTGAAGGAGTGGCGTTACCAGCCGACCCTGCTCAACGGCAAACCGATCGAAGTCGAAACAGAAGTCGACGTCCAATTCATGCTGACCAAGCCGCCCAAGCCCGCGCCCAAACCCGCTCCTCACAACTGACCGCGCGGACGAATCCGCACTTTCTCCCCGTCATCTATGTAGGCGACGCCGAGCGAGCGGAAAAAAGTACCCGGGCGTCGGGAGGTGCTGTCGTGAAGAATGCCTTTCGTCGCGGGGCCAGACACATGGTGCTCGCCATGGCGCTGGTTTCGCTGCCAGCCTGGGCGAGGCAAACGAAGCGACCGCCTGCGCCCGTGCCTGCGGAAATTGCGTGGGCGAAAAGCGCTTTCATCTCAAACGCTGGTGGCCTTTGCGATCCCTACGATCCTGTGAGCTTCGGCGGCGGCCCCAATCGCGCGTACCGGGAATTCTACGCCGACGCTGAAAAATGGGGCCGTTACCACCTCGCTTCGTCTCCCGCGAATGCCGATCTCGATTTCGTCATACGCTTCTCTTGCCGAGCCGCCCCTTACCGTTCCGAAACAACCACGTTTGAAAGCAAACCCTTCGAAGCGCAATTGCGCCTGACGATTCTCGATATCCGCACGCACGTCTTGCTTTGGAGCATTACCGAGCCCGTGAGCACCGCCGTGCTCGAATCCAATCGCAGCAAGAATTTCGACTACGCAATGGGACGATTGATGACTCATCTCAGGGCCATCGCCACGAAATCCGCTCCTCACACCTGATCCCGCGCGGGACCGTTCCCGTCAGCAGGTCCCTCGATCGCGGAGCAAAGCAGGTCCGCAATCTCATGAAGCGCTTCTGGCTTTTTCTGGGCCAGCCACTCGGTGAGCGCGAAACAGTCCCTCACCTTGTCAAAGGATACGCGCGCCTCGGTCAGGTGGCTGAATAGGATACTGAGAACTTCCGCCCCGTGTACGTGCTGCTCCCACTGGTCCGCGTCGCCGTCCCGCGTCCCCCCGCAGAGCAGGCCCCTGTCACGGCGCATGGGCTCAATGGCCCGCTCGACCTCGGCCGCCGAAAGCGGTGCAGCACGGCCCACGTCCAACCGGTTCAGCACGTCTGCAATCCCGTCGGCATCGAGCAGGTAGTTCTCGTACATCCTACGGGGCAGGAAATGAACCCTCTGACCGCGACGGCGGGACATTTCCGTCTTCTGCTCGTCCGTGCGGCACTCGCTGTCCAGAACGACGCCAACCGCGGGGGGAACCAAACTGGGGCCTGCGCTAAGCGTGTTGAGCATCTCAAACGCTCTCTCGGCATCGCGCCCTTCCAGGTCGCCGACGCGCCTGATGCCGACCACCGCGGTTCCCATCAGCGACCGGCCCGCGACGCGCCTGAGGATCAACGGAAAGCACGCCTCCTCCGTGGGACCCTCGACCCAAAGAACATTGTCGGCACCGAACACGTCGGACAAAGCAGCGCCGATCTCCGACAGGCATGCCCGAAGCGACTTCGCCTTCGTGGGTTCGACCTGCTCAAGGGCAGTCTCCTCATCACGAAGCCGAGCGACCGTCACGGTCACGGGCTCACAACTGGTGATAACTGACGGAGAGTGGGTCGAAATGATGTACTGGTGTCGAGAGCGGTCCGAGAGAACACCCATGAGCTTGCGTACCGCCCCTGGGTGCAGAAAGCTCTGGGGCTCGTCGATGAGGATCACCTGCGCCCGCGGCGCGCTCACCGCCGCGTAAAGAATCGCGAGCACCTGGCCGACTCCCGTGCCACATTCCGAAAGCGGTCGGGCAAGGTCCAGGCGGCGGGTGGCTGGGTCCAGGGTCCAAACGAGAACCCCCACGCGCTGGTTGCTGAACGGTCTGACCGAGATACGCCGGACGTGGGGCAGCACCCGGGTGACGAGCGAGCTGAAGTGCGAGAACGCCTCGGGGTTGGCCTGCAGACAACTCAGGACCTCCGCCAAGTTGTCCGCCTGTGGCTTCAATATGGGGCTGTCGCCGGCTGGGCACGACCCCACGTTGAAGCGCTGAGCATCGAAGCGGTATATGTGGCCCCGCAGAACTCGGCCGAGCGCGGGGCCAAGCTCATCATGCACATCAACGGGCCTGCTGGTCGGCGACGATATCGAGCCGTCGGCAGAGACCCGAAACTCTATGCACATGGGCCGCGCGGACTCGGGCTGCGCCGCGTGGTAAGTGGCGAACGATGGGAACCTCGCGCATTGAAACCGATCCAACGCCGACCCCCGCTCCAGGCGGATGTCGAAGTCCAAGGGGTCAGCGGATAGCGCAAGCTGCACAATCCGCGGCCTGCCCTCCGGGGTATCCCACCGCCCCACCCGCCGCACCAAGTCGCAGTCCGGTGCCGGATGGGGAATGAACCACGGTCTGTTTATGCTCGCGAGCAACCCAAAGAGCTCGTCGCGAGGGACTGTAAGTCGCAAGTCAACCACGCTGTCGGGCGCAAGCTGTGCATCGGGGGCTGCGGCGGTCCTCGCGCTCCGGTGAGGCTGCAGCGTGTAGGAGAGGGTCAGCGCTTCGAGGAACGCCGTCTTCCCGGAGCTATTCTGGCCTGTGACAATATTGAAGCCCGGCCCCAGCTCGATGGCATCCGGCTGCCAAAAACTTTTGTAGTTCGTGACCCTGAACTTAGAAATGTACATTGGCCGTGAGCCACGTATAGCCCCCTGGGGCGTGCCCAGTCAAGGCCGGCGCGCAGGATGTCGCACCCGCTCAGTGGCGCTTGGGAGGCTTCGGCAAAGGATTGAAGCTCTTGGGCGGAGTCGAAGACGTGCCGCTAAGCTTCACCGGCGTGACGCCGATTTCCTTGCACGTCATCGGAGCGGGGAACGTGTTCACCACGCTATTCGGGATCTCCGCGCGAGACGCGGGAATCGGCGGAATTTTGCCGGCCAGCCGCGCCGGACTGAATCCGCTCACCAGATTCGTCAATCGCGGATTGGTGTCGCGCGGACCCTCGGGCATGTAGGGTTTTTCGTCGGGAAGGGAAGCGAGCGGCGGCAACTTAAAGAGAACGTCGAGGAATTTCGCGAAAGACGTCGTATCGCCTGAGGCGTGGACGACCGCGCCCGCGCGCGCGTAGGGAGAGATGAGGAGAAAGGGGATGCGCGGGCCGTCGCCGCAAGGATGCTTATCGGGGCAGATCTCGAATTGCGGCGGTGGAACGTGGTCGTAGAAGCCTCCGGAATCGTCCCACAGGATAATGATGGCGGAATCGCGCCAGTACGGGCTGCGCGCGATGGCATTCACTACCTTTGCCACCAGCGATTCGGAAATCTGCGAATCGGAATAGCCGGGGTGGTCGTCGTCGCCCATGAAATGCGACTGCACGAACGCCGATTTGTTTACCGGACTCCAGCCGAAAGGATTGTGGTAGCCACCCTTGATGAAATCCACGCTGCGCGCCGGCAGTTTGCGGTCGGAAATCACGGTGAAGAAATCGCTCAGGTCGTGCACGCCGCGCCAGAGCGGCTGGTTCAAGCGGATGTAGCCGAAATATTGCGGCGCGTCGTGGTGGGCGATGTAGGAGGGGTGGTCGTTGCCCTCGCCGTTGCCGAAACCCTCCTGATACCAGCCCCACGGAATGGCGTGTGCGTGCAGCTTGGTCAGTTCGCCGATGTCCTGCTTGACGTCGTCGGAATCCACTTTTGCGAGCTTGGCTTTGCGCCCCATCAGCGTGAGCAGCAGCGTGGCGTAAGTCTGATCGTACTGCCGTTCCTTCGGCACGCCGTCGCGATAGGGGCCCCACGCGGGATCGATATCATTCAGCACGGGCTCGCCGGGGCCTTCGATATCCGGCTTCACGGCCTCTTTTGGATTTCGCGCCCATTGCGTCTGGCCGGTCTGTCCCGCGATCAGATCGATATTGCCGGGCGTGGAGGGTCCATACATGGCCTGAAAGATGTGATCGTAGAGCGCAAATCGGTGCGCGTAGAACCACAGGAAGGGGATGGTGCGGCAATCCTCGTGCGCCATGGTGAGCAGGCCAAGCTGATGGGCGTAGTACGTCGGCGCGCCATAATGCAGAAGATTTTTCTCTTCCTCGGCGACGAAATCGTTCATGCGGCCGCCGTCCGCTTTCGCGATCAGTACCGGGCGCGCGTGATTCGGATCGGCCGTATCGGGACTGGTGATGGCGAAAGGCGTGATCCACGTTTTGCCGATGGGATCGTACTGGCGGAATCCGTGGCTGCGCGCCTGCGCCGTGGCCAGATTGTCGGCGCCGGGGAACGTGCCGAAATACGAATCGAACGAGCGATTTTCCTGATAGATGACGAAAACGTGGTGTATGTGAGCGCGAAGATTCGTGAGCAGCGTGCTCGAGGGCAGGCGTTTCGCGTGGGAAGCAAACACGGGGTGCGGCTTGGCCTGCGCCGCGGCTGGCGCGGGCGTTACGGCAATTGCGGCAAGAAGCAGCGCGGCGAGCAAGGGGAATTTGCACTTCATTTGGTCGGCCTCCGGTGCGCCAAGTGGCGTTTGGCTCGGACGATTCTTTCTACACCATTGGTCGCGCCGAGGCCAGCGCCTGGAGGAGAATTTACTGCGGCGTAACCTTCGCTCCAGCCCGACCGCGCTCGCGGCTCTGGGCTAGAGGCGCAGGAAATGGGCCATGGATTCGGCTTGCTTTCGACCGGCAAGCATGCGTAGAGTGTTTTCGGGATTCGGCGCGAGCAGGGCCTTCGGCCCGGAGGCGGATATTTCCGGACCGGTATCTCATGAGCAGATTCGAACCAACGGCAAACGATTACGCGCTTGCCTGGTTGCGGGCCGCTGTGGGTGTGCTCTTCCTGATTTTCGCCCAATACAAGGTCTTCGGAAACCAGTTCATTTACGGCGGCGGATTCACCGCCTGGATCCACAAGTTCTTGCAAGCGGGTGCGTATCCGTTCATGCGGCCGGTGCTCGTGGATCTCGTTTTGCCGCACGCGCGGATCATCGCGTTCATCGTCAGTTATGGTGAATTGTGCATCGGCATGGCGCTGGTGCTGGGCGTCTTCGTGCGCCCGGCGAGCTTTTTCGGCGCGGTGTACATGGGGTTGCTGCTGCTTTCCTCGAATTATCCGGGTCCGCACGCTCCACTGTGGGAATATTTCGGCGCGTCGCTGAATCATCTGGTGTTGGGCTTGTGCTTCGCAGCGTTTGGCATGAGCAACTCTGCTCGCGTCTGGTCGCTGCCAAGTTACTTGCGCAAAAAGTATCAGTCGCATGAGCAAGAGGAAGAAGTGGCGAACGAACCCTATTCCTACGTTTCCAATACCTTCGGAAAATAAGCGTTTCACTCCCGTTCGCAGCCGCGCATGCGCGCCGCCTGGGCGTAAAAGCCATGGAGAGCCCGGTGTAGCGGGCGGCCGGTCCCGCTTGGTTTTGCCGGGCGAAGGCGGTAGATTGAGGGAACGAGGCGTGGGTGTGAATCCTTCCATTTTCCATTTCGCCGGAAGCGGGCGCGGAACGCGGCCACGGTGTTCTCTCGTTCGCCATGGATGAACGCGCAGAGCCGCCGAAAGACCTTTCGGGAACGTTCGTCGGCCGGTTCCTGATTCGCGAGCGGCTGGGCATGGGCGGCATGGGCGAAGTCTACCTGGCCGAAGATTCGCAACTGAAGCGGACCGTGGCGATCAAGCGAATGTCGCTGCGGCTCTCGACGGACGCGCAGCACCGGCAGCGCTTCCTGCGCGAGGCGCAGATGGCCTCGCGGCTCAACAATCCGCACATCGCGGCGATTTACGACGTCTTCGAGCGCGAAGGCGAGATTTTTCTGGTGATGGAGCTCGTCGAAGGGGAGACGCTTCGGCAGCGTCTCGCCTCGCCCATGAATGTCGGCGAATTCCTGCCGCTCGCCATGCAGTGCGCCGAGGGGCTGGCCGCGGCCCATGCTCAGGGCGTGCTGCATCGCGACATCAAGCCGGAAAACATCATGGTGACTCCCTCGGGCCAGGTGAAGATTCTGGATTTCGGGCTGGCTCGGCGCCTGGCGCAGAGCGAAGAGAAAACGGGCTTCGAAACAGAGCCGGGAACCCTCACCGGTACGCCCGGCTACATGGCTCCGGAGGTGCTCAGCGGCAATGAGGCCGACGCGCGCGCCGATATTTTCTCCCTCGGGGTCGTCTTTTATGAGGTTTTCACCCGGCGCCATCCCTTTCGCGCCAAGACGAACATCAGCACGTCGAGCCGCGTGCTGTACGAACAGCCGCCGAATCCTTCAACGGTGAACGCGGCCATTCCGCCGGACCTCGAGCGCCTGGTACTGCGCATGCTGGAGAAAGATCCGGCGAAACGCATCGCCACGGCCGCGGAAGTGGCGGCCGAGCTGCGCGGCATGGAAAGCACCAGCACCGCACCGACCACGGCGGTGGCCGCGAACGATCTGATGCGCGTGCCGGCGCGGAAACGTGGCCGGAAAATCGCGCTGGCGATAGGCGTGGCCGCCGTGGCGATTGTGGCGCTGGCGGCGATTTGGCTGGCGCGGCGCGCACCGCGCGGAAGCAAAGGCCCGACCGTCACGATGGCCGGCGAAAAACAGGTGGCCGTGCTGCCGTTCACTGTGCTGGGCGGAGGCAAAGACCAACGGGCGTTTGCAGCCGGACTCGCCGATACCGTCACGGCGCGCCTGGCGCAGCTTTCGGCCACGCACCGGCTCGCGGTTGTGCCGGCGAGCGAAGTCTTTTCGCGAAAGGTGGACTCGCCGGACGCGGCGCGGAAGCAGTTCGGCGCGAATCTGGTGCTGACGGGCAGTTTGCAACAAGCGGACGGCCGGATTCGGATCACCTACGCGCTGGTGGACACCGGCACCGAGCGCCAACTGAGCGCACGAACGGTGACCGCCGCCGCGGGCGATCCGTTCACCGTCGAGGACGACGTTTCGAGCGGCGTGCTGGAAATGCTTGAGCTGAACCTTCTCCCCGCCGAGCGGAAAACGTTCGAGGCGAAAGGTACCGACAAGCCGAATGCCTACGCGTTTTACCTGCAAGGCATGGGCTACCTGGAGGATTACGAGCGGCCGGAAAACATCAGGAGCGCAATCAGCGTGTTCGAGCGTGCCTTGGCGATCGATCCGCACTACGCCCGCGCCTACGCCGGGCTGGGGCAGGCGTACTGGCATCGCTACTCCGAAACGCAGGGCGCGCAGTGGACCGCGCGCAGCCGAAAGGCCTGCGACCGGGCCCTTGCGCTCGATCCGAACTTGGCCGCTGCGCACATCTGCCTGGGAACCGTCGCCAACGGAACCGGCCAGTACGCGGAGGGCGCCGAGCAATTCCAAAAGGCGCTCGCCAGCGAGCCGACGGGCGATTTGGCTTACGAGGGTTTGGCAGCGGCGTACGAAAAACTGGGGCGCACGGCCGAAGCGGAACAGACGTTTCGCAAGGCGATCGCGCTGCGGCCGCAATATTGGGCGGGATACAGCTGGCTGGGCATTTTCTATTTCCGCTACGGGCGATACAACGAGGCGGCGCAGATGTTCCGCCAGGTTGTGGCGCTGGCTCCCGACAGCTTCCTGGGCTATTACGACCTCGGTGGCGTTTACGCACAGATGGGCGAGTTTTCGAGGGCCGTTCCCGTGCTCGAGCGCTCGCTCGCCATCCGGCCGACCGACAGCGCCTATACGAATCTCGGCACCGCCGAATTTTTCTTGCACCGCTACGCCGACGCGGTGGCAAATTTCGAAAAAGCCGTCCGTATGATGCCGACCAGCTACATCGGCTGGCGCAACCTGGGCGACGGCTACTACTGGACGCCCGGTATGCGCGCGAAGGCGCCGGCAGCGTACCGAAAGGCCATCGAACTCGCGCAAGCCGCGCTTAAGGTGAACCCGCGCGACGCCTACGCCTACCAGATTTTGGCGATTGCGCGGGCGATGACCGGCCAGGCGGAGGCGCGGCAGGCGGTCAAGCAGGCGCAGGCGCTCGCTCCTTCCGATCCTGACATCAGTTACGCGACCGCTATCGTCTATACGCAAAAGGGAGATCGGGAACAGGGGATGAAGTGGTTGAAAAAGGCGCTCGCCGAAGGCCAGTCACCGGCGATGGCGCGCAACGATCCCGCGCTCGATCCCCTGCACGGCATGCGGGGTTTTCCCACAAAGTAATCAAGGGACATTAGATGGGGAGAGCCAAAACCCGGCGGCCGGTTCTGGAACCGGCGTCACCGGAAATTTATCTTCCATTTCCTTTCGTTTAACAGGCGCGGCGCATTCTCGGCGAAAAACAGTCGCGCGCTGCAAATACAAAACGAGCGGGAAACCGGCCTGCCGTTCGGCAATGTTTTTGCGTGGTCAAACGCCGGCGGCGGGCCGGCTGCAAAAAATCCGCGCGCTTGGCCGCGAGCCGGATCTTACGTTTGTCGCGACTGCCAGGCTTCGCGCAAATCGTCTTCGCTGAAGCCGGGCGGGGCCTGCTGCGTGGTGACGTACCGATAGAGCGCGGCCATGAAAACTCCCTGCGCCGCGGAATTGATCGTGGCGAGCATCAGCCAGTAAACGATCGCCAGCACCAGCCCCAGGATTTCCTGATTGTGCCCAAGCCGCGCGCCGTAGATCGGGAAAATAATCGCCGGCAAGCCGAGCAGCACGAAAATCAGGCCGAAACTGAATCCGCCGACAAGCTCTTCGCCCCAGGTTTTCGTGAAAAGTTCCGCCGAGCGCGTGAACGCTTCCGCCGGTCCCAGGTCTTCCGCCGCCAGCACGGGAACGATCAGGTAGGTGGCTAGATTCCAGGCGATGCCGATGACGTCGGCAACCATGCGGCCGAGCCATTGCGACCTGTCCTCGATCGCGCGCAGCACCACCCCGATCGTCGCCGCCAAAATTGCCCACTGGAAAATCTTCCATTTCCGCTGCCAAGCGACTTGCAGTCCGTCGTTCAGCGTGGCATGACCGCCGGAAAGTCGGTCGGAGGCAATCGAGACGAGAGCCACGTTGAAGAAAATGACGATGAAATAGTTCACGACGTAGAAAAGAATGGTGAACACCCACATCCCCTGCGTCATCTGCGGGTGTTGCGCGCCGGACGCATTCATCGCTTTCAGTTGCGGCAGGAATTCCAGCGCCGCGCCGCTCATCATCACCACCGATACCGAAACGCACGCAATCGCGGAGCAGATGGGCAGCCAGAGCAGCGCCGCATCCGACCACAGGATGCCCAGGCTCTGCCCCATGAGTTCCCACGTTCGAAAAATACGATCCATGGCGCCTCCGGAGACGGGTGACCGATTTCCGAAATCCTAGCATGAACCGGGCCGCGCCGATGGCCGAGCAACGCCGAAGTTGACGGGAAAACAACGTCAGGGCCGGGCGGCAAAGCCCAGGCTTTCTCCAGTGACTGCGCCCGCGTTTCCACGCTGAGCGCGAGGTATACTAACGAGCGGGGTGGGGGACGAGGAGATAAAACCTGATTCCACGAATGCGACGTCATCTTCCGTTGATTCTGTCCGTTCTAGCGCTCGTGGCCCTGACCGCAACGGCCGCTCCGCGGCAGGCGCGGCCCGCGGGCTCGATGCCCTCTAATCTGGTTCCTCTCTGGCGAGCCATCCACCATTCGTACATGTGGATTTTTCAGAACGCCGGACGCCAGGATTATTCGGCCGCCCGGTTCCAGCAAATGAACCAATACCTCCTGAACTCGCGCGACCAGTGCGTCAAGCACTTTCAAGGTCAGATCCACGAACAAGATGTGAGCATCCATTCCACCGAAAACTATTTGCAGAAGAACACCGCGACGATCACCACCCATCACCGCCATCTGCTTCACTGCCGCATTCAGAATTCGCGTTACGCGCGGATCGAAGCGACGGTGATGGCGCAGCACGCCCTGCCCATCGCTTACGAAAATTACCGGGCGAAACTCCAGCTGCTCGAAAACTGGCCAGCGCAGCGGAAGCAGCTCGAAGCCGAGCTTCGCGCGGGAACGTTTCACGATTCTCCCTGGGGCAACGTGCAGGACATCGGGCGGCGCACGATCATCCCCGGCCAGTACAAAGACATCAAAATGGGCAAGAAGGCGACCCAGGAACTCTTTTCACGCCACCTGCTCCCGCCGCTGGTGAAGGATCCGAAGCTGGTGAAATACGTGACCACCGTCGCCGATCGCGTGGCCGCCCATTCCGATTTGAAGGTTCCTTTGCACGTCTACGTACTCGACAGCAAGACGATCAACGCGTTTTCCATCGGCGGCGGCTATCTCTTCGTCTACCGCGGCCTGCTCGGCGCGGTGCAGGACGAAGATGAACTGGCCGGCGTCTTGGGCCACGAGATCGCCCACATCGTCTGCCGGCACAGCGAACGAAAAATGAAGCAGGCGGAAATCGCCGACATCCTGATGGAAGCGGCAGAAGTGGCGGGCATGGCGCTCACCGGCGGGATCGCCTCGATCGGCGAATACTATGGGCTTCAATACGGCTATCAAGGGCTAGGCATGCTGATTAGTCTGCGCTTGCTCGGCATCAGCCGCCAATACGAACTCCAGGCGGACCATTTAGGCATCCAGTACGCGTGGAACAGCGGCTACAATCCCGACGGCTTCATCCGCTTCTTCTCCTGGATGTCCAGCAAGGTCGGCTACGTGAACAGCATGGATTGGTTCTACGACCATCCTCCGTTTTACGAGCGCATGGTGAAGTCCGAAGAGGAAATCATGTATCTTCCCAAGCGCCCGAACGAAGTCGTCACGACGTCAGCTTTCCTGGCGATGAAAAAGGAACTGGCGCTCTACATGGCCAACAGGAAGCGTCAGGAGCTGAAGTTCCCCAGCACCATCGTATTGGAGCCGGGCTGCGGCGCTCCGCCCAAGCACAACTACAAGCCGGGCCAACTGCTCGAAACGCTGTGCGCGACGGCGAATAATCCCGGCCAGGTCGTGCAAAAAACGACGTCCAGCAGCCGCTAACGGCGCCGCTCGTTTGTGCTGAGAAGCTCTAGCAGGCTGCTGAAAAACCCGGAAATTGTGTAACGGAGCAGCTTCGAGTGCGTCCAACCGTGCATGCGAGGAAACGATCAGCAGCAAAATCACGTGTTCAGTTATCTGTCGCCGGAGCAGCGG
>JAKASX010000110.1 GCA_021818865.1 Acidobacteriota bacterium | reverse complement strand
GCTGGTAGCGAGTGTGAAAGTCACAACCTATAATCAGCATTGCTCGGCTCCTTTCCTCCGAGCCTTGGTCGCCGAACAGCAACCAAGTCTACTTGGTCAAAGGAGCCGGCAACCTCATCTAATCAGCCATGCAGTTGCCCCAGGATTGGATTTACGGCTGGGCCGCGGGGCTCGCCGCAACGGCGTCCGGGTTCATCGTGCCGAACATCAGCGGCTATGTGACCTCGTCGAGTGTCTTTCCCGGTCCTGCATACCCGCCTCACTTTTTTGGCCCGGGCCCCGGGGAGTTCAACCTGCCCAAAGCCGTGGGCGTCGGCTCCTCACGTCTCGCGACGCCCTTAGGAGCCCTCGAATGCCGGCGCTGGCGAATGAGCGAGAGATGGGAGCCGTCGCCGATCCCGGACGGTCCAGTGTACATTTGGACCGCAAGGGGCGCTGGTCCGTTCGGAATTGCAAAGGCGAGCCTGCGGTGGAGGGCGCAGCCCGGCGTAGTCTCCTCAGAGCTCACCCTTACCAGGGTGCTTTCAGGTGCCAGGAGTCAGATCGTTGGAACGCCCCTGCCGCCGAACCCGGACGCGCTCTGGCGATGGGTCGAAGAAGGCAATACGCCGCTCTGTCTGCCACAAATCGGCACAGCAAACGGCGGCCCGCCGAGCTAATGGACGCGCCCCGGGGTCCGTCATGGGAAGCGCCGCACGATAGCGCTGCCGTGCGCCAAGAGACCGGGGTAGCTTTCCTTGTTACGCGAACAGGCGCTCTGGTCTGGTGGGTATTGATCCGGGACGTTGCAGAGCCGAAACCTGGGCAGCGGCCGAACGTTCAATCGCGGGTGGAGACGCGTTCGGCGGGGCTGGTCGAAGATTCGGAGTCGGCTGATGAGGAGCGGCCGCGGCGGCGGACGTCTATGCCTAGGCGCTTGATTTTCTGATTGAGGGTGGAAAGCGGGATCTGGAACCGCTCGGCGGCTTCCGTCTGGTTCCAGGCGGTGCGTTCGAGCATATCGAGAATCAGCCGGCGCTGAACCTCTTCCAGAATTTCATCGAGTCCGGGCGCATTCGCCGTTCCCGTGCGCGCCACGGCCGCGGCCGCAGCGGAATTCGCCGCGCCGCCGAGGAGCGAAGGCGCAGGCAAGCGAACGCCGGGCAGGATTTCGCGCGTGCGGACGTTTTCGGGAAGCAGCTCGGGCCCGAGAGATTCCTCGCTCGAAAGAACCACGGCGCGCTCGACCACGTTTTCGAGTTCGCGGATGTTTCCCGGCCAGTCGTAATCCATCAGCAGGCGCATCGCGGCGGGAGTGAACAGGCGGTCGGTTTTCTGGTTTTCCTGGCAGTAGCGGGCGAGGAAATGCGCGACGAGCAGCGGAACGTCTTCCTTGCGCTCGCGGAGCGGCGGCAATTCGATTCTGATGACGTTGAGGCGGTGGTAGAGGTCTTCGCGGAAGCGGCCTTCGCGCGCCATGGCGCCGAGATCGGCGTTCGAGGCGGCGAGGATGCGGACGTCGGTCTTGATGGTTTCCGTGCCGCCCAGGCGCATGAACTCGCGTTCCTGAATCACGCGGAGAAGCTTCGCCTGGGTTTCGGGGCCGATCGTCGAAATTTCGTCGAGGAACAGCGTGCCCTGATCGGCGACTTCGAAGAGGCCTTTTTTCGGCGTCACGGCGCCGGTGAACGCGCCGCGGACGTGGCCGAAGAGCAAGGACTCGAGCAAATCCACGGGCATCGAGCCGGTATTGATGGGCACGAACGGGCGCTCGGCGCGCGGAGAAGCGGAATGGATGGCCTTGGCGATGAGTTCCTTGCCGGTGCCGCTTTCGCCGTAAATGAGCACGGTAGAGCGCGAGCCGGCGACCTGGCGCACGAGGTCGAGCACGGCGAGCATTTTGTCGCTTTTGCCGACGATATTGGGGAAGTTGTAGCGCTGCTTGAGGGCGCGCTTCAGTTGAAGGTTTTCTTCGCGCAGACGGCGGGTATCCACGGCGTGGGAAACGAGAGCGAGCAGCTCGTCGTTGGACCACGGCTTGGTGATGTAATCGAGCGCGCCGCTTTTGAAGGCTTCGCGCGCCATATTGATCGAGCCGTAAGCGGTGATGAGGATGACCGAGGGCGCGGCGTCGCGCGAGTGGATTTCCTTGAGCAGATCGAGGCCGTTGCGGTCGGGCAGGCTGACGTCGAGCAGAATGACGTCGAATGGGCGCTCGTCGAGGCGCGCGAGGCCAGCTTCGCCCGAAGCGGCGAGCGTCACCTGGTAGCCTTCGGACCGCAGCAAAAGATCGAGTCCTTCGCGGATTTCGGATTCGTCGTCTACGACGAGGATCGAAGGATCAGGCATGGACCGGTTTCGGGGAGACGGGGAACTCGAGCCGGAACGTGGTGCCCCGGCCGACGCGCGAATCCACGGCTACCCTGCCGCCGTGCTCGCGGACGATTCCGTAGCTGACGGCGAGTCCGAGGCCTGTGCCCTGGCCGGGGATTTTGGTGGTGAAAAAGGGATCGAAGACGCGGCCGAGGTGCTCGGGGCGAATGCCGTGGCCGGTGTCGGAAATATGGATTTCCACGTGGGAATTCACGCGAGAGGAAACGACTGTCAGCCGGCCGCCGCCGGGCATGGCGTCGCGCGCGTTCAGGAACAGGTTCAGGAAGACCTGCTGGAGCCGGTTGGCGTTGCCGAACACGGCCGGCAATTCGGAATCGAGCAGCAGATCGACCTGGATTTGAGACGAAGTGAGCGGATGGCGCACAAGCGAGAGAGTGTCCTGAATGACGCCGTTCAGGTCGACGTCGGTGAACGCGGTGCTTGCGGTGCGAGAGAAATTGAGCAGGTTCGAGGTGATCTCGCTGGCGCGGAAGGTCTGCTTCACGATTTTTTCGACGAGCGCCTGCCGCGAATCGCCCGGCTCGATCTGGCGCGCGAGCATCTGCGCGTAGTTCGAGATGACGGCGAGCGGCGTATTCACTTCGTGGGCGACGCCGGCGGCGAGCAGGCCGAGCGAGCTGAGCTTTTCGGTCTGGCGGATCTGCTCCTCGAGGCGAACGCGCTCGGTGATGTCGTCGAGCAGGATCAGGCGGCCGAGGCGTTCGCCGGTTTTGCCGACGAGCGGAGCGATGGCTACGTTGAAGACGAGTTCGCCGGCGGCGGCGCGAACGGGAATCTTGTAGACGCGCGCGGCGCCGCGTTCCGGCTCGCTGGAGAGCGCGATTTCCGCGCCGAGTTCGGGCGGGAGAATCGCTTCGAGTGGCTGGCCGATCGCCGCATGGCGGGCCACGCCGAAGCGCTCCTCGAGAAACGCGTTCCAGCTTTCGATGCAATCGTCGAGGTCGGTGGTCAGAACGCCGACCGAAAGCGAGGCGACGATGCTTTCGCTGAAATCCTTCAGGCGCTCGATCTGCCCGGCTTTCTGCTCGAGCGAGGAATAGAGCCGCGCGTTTTCGATGGCGATGCCGATGTAACCGCTCAGCGTGAAGAGCAGGCCGAGATCGTCGCTCGATAGATAATCGCCGTCGGCCGTTTTGCCGAGGCCGAGGACGGCGACGACGCGGTCGCGGACGCGGCAGGGAATGAAATAGGGCAGGCCAAGCTGAGCGAGCGTGCGGCGCTCGTCGGGCGAGAAGCCGGGTGAATCGGCGGATTCGTAAAAGAGGTACTCGCCGCCCTGCTCTAGCCGTTCAAGGAAACCAAGATCGAGCGCTCCCGACCAGCCGACGCCGAGCGAGCGCACCAGCGCGAAACGCCGCGATTCGGCCGGCTCCTCGATGAAGATGGCGAGGCGATCGACGCGGAGGGCTTCGGAAACGCGGTGCAGCAGCGACGCGAGGAGCGGTTCCAGGCGAACCTCGGCGGTGAGCGTGCGGCCGAATTCGAGGAGCGTGCGGCGATGGTCGAGACGCTCCCGATAGAAGAAGCGGTCGAGGCGTTCCTGCACCCAGTCGCGCAGCGGCTCGAAGAGGAATCCCGCGGCGACGATTGCGAGAACCACGCCCGCCGGGCCGGTGGTCCACTCGGTGTGGAAGAGCAGGCCGATGCCGGCGACGAGCGCGAAATAGACGAAAACGACGCCTGCGGTGGCGGCCGTATAGGCCAAGCCGCGCTGGAGCATGATGTCCACGTCCATCAGGCGGTAGCGAATGATGGCGTAAGCGAAGGCGAGCGGAACGACGGCGAGCGAGAGCACGCTGGCGTTCATCCACGGCCGCATCGTGGCGCCGGAAAGATAGGGCGCGATGTAGAAGGCGAGGAACGGCACGATTCCCGCGGCGATGCCGGCCGAGGCGACTTTCAATTGCTGGCGAACCAGGCCGGAGGCGCGGAGGTAATTGCGGAAAAAGAGCGCGGCTGCGGCCAGCGAAAACAGCGCCAGATAGCCGAGCTCGATGCGGTCGAGCGTCCAGCGGGCGCCGAGCCACGGCGAAAAGCCGAAGAGCCCGGTCGCGACCGAGACGTGCAAGGCGAGGAGCGCCGCGGGGATCCCGTAGACGAGGCCCAGGCGCAGCCTGGACCGGCGTTCGCCCTCGGGAAAGACCATCGCGAAATGCATCAGCAGCGCCGGAGCGAGCAGCATCGCGACGACGTTCGCCCAATAGACTTCAGCGTCGAACGTCGAGAGTTTTCCCGAATAGTGGAAGCTGTAGAGGACGAATGAGGCCAAGCAGAAC
Organism: Acidobacteriota bacterium; assembly: GCA_021818865.1. GTDB lineage: Bacteria > Acidobacteriota > Terriglobia > Acidiferrales > UBA7541 > JAKASX01. Next base: position 7,631 of record JAKASX010000110.1, on the reverse strand, counting down.
AGGTAGAAATGCACCGCGCGCGGCGCGTTCCAGCGGCGGATGAAGATAAAAAGTCCGATGAGCAGATAGATCAGCCCGACGACGCGCAGGAAATTTTCCGCGGCGAGGGGTTTTGGCGCGGGTTCGGTGATGACTGGGATGGCGAGCGTTTCGCCCTGGCGTACCACGCGGTATTCGAGTTGACGCCAGAGGCCGGCGCGATAGAGGGCGCGCGTGACGTCGGTCGCACGCTTCACCGGCTGGCCATCGATCGCCTTCAGGATGTCGCCGCGCTCGATTCCGGCGTTGGCCGCGGGAGAGCCAGGGGTCACTTGGCGCGCCACCACGCCTGCGGAAGCGTCCCACCAGACCACTCCGTCGTCGGGGAGATTGAAATGGAGTCGCTGCTCGAAATTGAGGAAAGCGAAAACGACGGCGGCGATGGTCAGCAGCGTCAGCGCGACGGTGCGCAGGCGCACCGCGACCGACGGCCGGAAAACTCCGGCCGGGCCTGCCTCGAAAGGATGGCTTCGCCTCGGCATCGTTTTCAACGCGGATCGCCCGCAACCTCGCCCCTGGCCGGGAAAGCCCTACGCTACGCTGGCCGAGCGGCCGTCAGAACTGGACAGCAAAACCTCCGCGGATGGCGCGGGCCGCCGGAATCAAGATGGCGCGGCCGTCGCCGGTTTCCAGACTCACGTAGCCCTGGGCGAGCAGATTCCGAACATCAATCAGGGCGACGATCCGGCAGCAGAACAGGCTGGGGAGCGGCTGCCGCACGCTCACGTTCCAATAGGGTTCGATCCCGGTCATTTCGGCTCCGAAAGGATCGGGCTGGTTGAGCACGGGCCCGCTGACCCATTCGTAACCGCTCGAAATTTCCGTGCCGGTGCGCTGGATGCGCCCGGTGAAGCGGCCGCCGAGCATTTGGCGTGGTCGAGCGACGATTTCCTGCCGCAGGGCCTGCTCGGCGAGCGTCGCCGCGTCTGGCGCCAGCGCCCGCGACCATCCATAGAGCAGCGCCGTCTGCCAGTTGGGAGAAATGTTGCGCTGGTAGGTGACGCGCGCGCCCCAGGTGGTGAGCGACCCGCCGTTGTAGACGAACGAATCGGAAAACGGGTCGGCGATCGTGTTGTAATCCTCGAGCGGGCCGCGGCCGAAAATCGCTTCATGGCCGTCGCTATCGTGATAGACGGCGGCGGAAAGCGTCGCCTGGCCGCCCAAGCCGTGTTCCAGCCCAAGCTCTTCGTGCCAAGGGTGGTCCAGAACCAGATGCCCGTCGCTTTCGACCGGCGTCGGGAAGGCCTGGAGCGTGCCCATCGGATCTTCGCGGCCGTCGGGAGATTGCGATTCCGGATTCGACGCCAACTGGAACGACGCAATCCACCCTTCAACCGGCGCCAGACGCAGCCGCACCTCGGGCCGCATCGAAGATGCGGTGCCATCGAACATGGCCACGACGTATTGGCCGCCGTAATCGAGTTCGGCGCCGTTCGAGAATCGCACTTTGCGCTGCGAATTGATTTCGAAACCGCGGAACGCCGGGCCGTTCGAGGAGAACTGGGATTCGCGGAAAACGATCGTGGTGGAATCGGTGGCGTGACGGTCGCCGGGACTCGGGCGGAGCCACGTGGCGGCGACGCCGGCGCTGGCGGAGGCCTGGTAGCCGAGCGAGCCGGCCATCAGGAGTTGGTTGTTGCCAAAGGCCTGGTTGTAGAGGAAGGAGGTCGCGCCCAGCGGATCGGTTTCGGCCGGAGACCAGGCGGAAAGCGAGCCCGAGGTGAGTTCGGCGCGGCCATGCGCGGCGCGGGCAGCCTGCCGCGCCGCTTCCGCGTCGGAGGGTTCTTCGCTGAAGCGCAGCACCGGCCGCGTGATCGAAGCCGAACGCAGCACCCACGCCCACTCCTCCGCGTCGCGGCGGGCGCGCGGATCGCGCCGCAGCTCCTCGACCGAGGAAAAGAGCGAGCCCAGCTCGATGCGCAAGACGGTGATCTGGCCGCCGAGCACGCGCACGTGCGATTCAAACGCCGGCAGGAAACCCACGACGCGCACCCGGACGGAATAGAAGCCCGGCAATAGCGGCGTCGAAGCGAAAATGCCACGCCCGTTGGTCAGCAGCTTCAGCGGATCGCCCGGACGCGCCACCGGCGTCACTACCACCGTGGCGCCGAGTTGCGGCGTCCCTTCGGCGATGACCATCCCGCCGAGCCGGCCCTGCTGCTTCGGCGCCGCGGAAAGCGTGGCGGCGAAGCTGACGAGCAGAATCGGCAATAGTGCGCGGAAACGCATCCGGACTCTTTTACCTCTGGACTTCGCTCACCGCAACCTTTTTGGGCGATTTCACCGTGAAATCGGCCGATTGCACCAGATCCTTCTGCGCCACGTTGTCGTGGACGGTGACCTGGAGCTTGTAATGGCCCGGCGCGAGCCCGGACAGCGGCATTTTCTTCTCGATATTCAATTGCTCGCCGGTGTCGCCCAGTTGCGCGGCCGTATCGGTCTGGTTGAGCACCACCTGCTTGCCGCGCGTGATCAGGTAATTGATGCTGGCGTTCGAATGGTGCGTCTTCGGGTCCATCTTCAGGTTGTACACCTGCATGTAGAAGCCGAGCGTCTCGTCCGACTTGAACGTGTCGTTCAGGCGCGGGCGCACCTTCACATCGCCGAGCACGAATTGGCCAAGCCCGATATCGTTCGCGGAAACGCCCTCGATCTCGTCCGCCAGAATCAACGTGCTCGAGCTGAGTTTCGTATCGGTGTACTGCGGCACCGGCAAGCGGGTGTTGATCACGCCGACGTTGCCGCTGTTCACGTCCTTCACGACAAGATCCAGACGGTAGAGCCCGGGACGAAGCGGGACCGCCTTCTGATAGATCGATTGGTCGTCGAGCGATTGCTGAAGCAGGGAATTGGGAATCTGGCGAGTGACGGTGTCTTCAAACGTCTGCGCCACGCGTCCCCCGAGCGTCGAAACGCGGCCGAAAATGTGCAGAGTCGCCGTGTTCACGCCGTCCTTGTCCTTGAACGACATCTCGCGGTTCGGAATCTCGACCGTCACCGGAACCAGGTCGGTTCCATCGGTGATTTTCAGGAAATCGTAGCCGTAGTGGAACGGCAGTTCGTTGCGGATCACCCGCGAAGTGACCAGCGCTTCCAAATCCTTGAACTTCACCGGAGGCGGCTGGAAAATCTTCGCGTAGAGTTCCAGGCGGTTGAATTCGTTCATGGATTCGGGCGCTCCGCCGATCGGCTGCGCGTCGTGCGTGCCGTCGGTGTTCATGAAGCGCTGCGTCTTGCTGGAAAGCCCCATCGCTTCAAGGTCGGTGAGGCCAGCGCCGGGAACGTAGAGCAGCGCGTCTTTCGCCGAAGGATCCATCGTCAGCTGGTATTCGCCGGTCATCGTCGGATCGACGAATTCCAGCACCACGTTTTCGCCGATTCCCGGCAGGTAGTGGTAGGTCCAGTCTTCCCACGGATACGTGGTCGTTTCGCCGCCGCCCTCGCTGGCCGGACGCTCGTAAGGACCGCCGGAAGGATGCGAATCCACTTCATCGGGAGGGCCCCACATGATGTAGATGCGGCCGCGATCGGTTTTCCAGCCCGGCTCGCCCGAGGAGAAATGCTCGTTGGCGTAGGCGACGCGGCGGTAGAACTCTTCCTTGAAGGTGTTCACTTCCGAGCCGGGTTCGGGATTGCGACGCGCCCAGAAATTTTCGATGAACTGCTCGCGCTCTTCGTTCGTCTGGAGTTTTCCGAAGGCTTTGCGTTCCTGGGGCGTGATGATGTAGGAAACAGGCCCATTCAGCCAGCGCTGGTACGGATTTCCGAGCTCCTTCATCAGTTCCTGTTCGCGTTTTTTCTGCTCGCTCTTGCTGCGCGGATGATCGGAATCCTGGCCGTGACTTGGAGGAGTAAAAGCGAGTATCAGTCCGAAGGAAAGCAAAGAGACAAATGCCACTCTGAGACCACGCATGGGCTGGCCCCCTGATTGGGCGTAGAACGAAGGAATTTTAGTCCCTTTCGATTACCCGAGTCAATACAAGCAGTTAGGCCGGCGGGACCCGGCTCCCCGCCGGCTGCGCGGCAGGGCCCCCAAAAAGCAAAAGCCCGTCGCAAGGACGGGCTTTTGGCCTGAAAGCTCTTTGACGAATCGGTCGAAACCTGATTTTTCGGACCATCCCGCCGCGCTGGGCGCGGAGGACGGATGAAACCTATCAGAACCCGTAAGGAACGAGCCGGGCGGCAGCCGCCTGCCTCGTGAGGGGCAGGGCAACTGCCAAACCTTTAGAAAGGAGGTGATCCAGCCGCAGGTTCTCCTACGGCTACCTTGTTACGACTTCACCCCAATCAGGGACCACACCTTGGGCGCCTGCCTCCCTTGCGGGTTGGCTCGGCGACTTCTAGTACAGCCCCCTTTCGTGATGTGACGGGCGGTGTGTACAAGGCCCGGGAACGTATTCACGGCGTCGTTCTGATACGCCATTACTAGCGATTCCGGCTTCATGCAGCCGAGTTGCAGACTGCAATCCGAACTGAGCGCGCTTTTTTGCGATTGGCTCCCCCTCGCGGGTTGGCAACGCTTTGTGGCGCGCATTGTAACACGTGTGTAGCCCCGGACATAAAGGCCATGCTGACTTGACCTCATCCCCGCCTTCCTCTCCGTTATCCGGAGCAGTCTCCCTAGAGTGCCCGGCCGAACCGCTGGCAACTAGGGACAGGGGTTGCGCTCGTTGCGGGACTTAACCCAACACCTCACGGCACGAGCTGACGACAGCCATGCAGCACCTCTACCGGCGTTTCTTGCGAAAAGTCCCGATTTCTCGGGATGGTCGCCGGCACTTCAAGCCCGGGTAAGGTTCTTCGCGTTGCGTCGAATTAAACCACATGTTCCACCGCTTGTGCGGGCCCCCGTCAATTCCTTTGAGTTTCAACCTTGCGGCCGTACTCCCCAGGCGCGGAACTTAACGCGTTAGCTGCGGCACGGACCCCCAACGGGGCCCACGCCTAGTTCCGATGGTTTAGGGCTGGGACTACCAGGGTATCTAATCCTGTTTGCTCCCCCAGCTTTCGTCTCTCAGCGTCAGTTGCGGTCCAGGGAGCCGCCTTCGCCTCCGGTGTTCCTGCCGATATCTACGCATTTCACCGCTACACCGGCAATTCCACTCCCCTCTCCCGCACTCTAGCGCGGCAGTTCCGGAAGCAGCCCTGCAGTTAAGCCGCAGGATTTCACTTCCGACTTGCCGCACCGCCTACAGACCCTTTACGCCCAGTCATTCCGAGCAACGCTGGCCCCCTACGTTTTACCGCGGCTGCTGGCACGTAGTTAGCCGGGGCTTTTTCTGCCCGTACCGTCAATCCCGTTGCCGGGATTTCGTCCGGGCTAAAAGGGGTTTACACCCCGAAAGGCTTCATCCCCCACGCGGCGTCGCTGCGTCAGGCTTTCGCCCATTGCGCAAGATTCCCCACTGCTGCCTCCCGTAGGAGTCTGGACCGTGTCTCAGTTCCAGTGTGGCCGGCCACCCTCTCAGGCCAGCTACCGGTCGTAGCCTTGGTGAGCCGTTACCTCGCCAACTAGCTGATCGGCCGCGGGCCCCTCCTCAAACGCCCTCGCGAGCTTTGATCCCGGCCGCTTGTGTGACCGGGATGTTATGCGGTATTAGCCCGCCTTTCGGCGGGTTGTTCCACATTCGAGGGAAGGTTGCCCACGTGTTACTCACCCGTTCGCCACGCGCCAGCCGTATTGCTACGGCCGCGCGTTCGACTTGCATGTGTTAGGCACGCCGCCAGCGTTCGCTCTGAGCCAGGATCAAACTCTCGTTTGAAACCTGGATCCTCGATGCGCGAAACGGACCCGGCAAGCCGGGTGGTTCGCTTCGAGGAAAATAGACGGTCGCTCGGCTCATTGAACCGAACGGGTTCTGATACGCTTCGTCCGTCCCAAACAGTTTTTTACGCTGTCGGGACAGTCCGAACTGTCATTCATTCTGACCGATTGTCAAAGAACTGGCCCCCTGGCCAGCAGGAGGACGTACAGGCAATTCCCCATATTACCCACGCAGCCTCTTCGTGTCAAGCCGTTCGTCGCTCTGGTAGTGGGCTACTTTGAATCAAGCGGCCCTCTCTGCCTTTTGTGCTTCCCACAGAGAAACCAGATCGTTTGCATCCCAGAGGCGGTCTGTCACTCCGGCAGCCATCGCTGGAGTCATGCGCAGTGTGCGGTGGATTCGGATGAAATTGTAAGCAAAGTAGTTAAGCGCCACGGCTGCGGCGTGATTCTCGATTTTGCGAGAGAACCCATTGGAAAGGCGTGTGTAGCGACGCATGGACGTGCGAACCGACCAGTTTTGGCGTTCGACAAAACTCGTGCTGATGTGCCGAGGGTCTGGTTTCCCGCTGATGACGGCTAGCTGTGTTCCTACGCACTGCGCGGGGCTGTACCGCTTCTCGTCCTCACGCTCATCGGTGCCGTAGATTTTGACAAGCATCGCGTAGTCAACTTCGGAGCCGAAGGCGCTCTCGATGGCTGTCAGATAAACCCTGTGGCCGTCGCTCGTAATCCGTATGCGGTTCCTCAGGCGCGAAGCGAGGTCATGAACAAACTCCAGTGCGGTTCTAGCGCCACGGTCTCCCAAGCGCCAGCACGGGACGAGTTTTGTCTCCACATCGACCGCAACCCAAAGCCAAACGTCGCCAGCACCAGGAACTCTCTCTGCGATCTCTGGCGTGACGTTCTTGGCCTTGCAGTAGTTAAATCCCCACAACTCGTCTAGCTGGATACGGCGGCAGGGGAGATTGCGCAAGACGCGGTCCTGGTAGCATTCGCAAACCTCGCCAACTTCGCGCAGGAGCCGCATGACGGTCTTCTTTGCGATCCCCGTCATGCGGACGGTCGCCCGAATCGAGCAACCTTCAATCAGGCAATTGACGACCTGAACTCGCTGTTCACGTGTGAGCTTGTTCATGAGCGGCATTATACTAAAGCCGCTTTAGCATGCCAAGCCAGAATTTTCGTGCTGGAGATTAAATGGCGTACAAGAAGTGGCCCCGGACCTTCAGGCGTGATTCGGATACACCCCGAACAGTGAGTCCAGGACTCCTAACTCCGAGCCGTCTTGCATATTCGATGATTTCCATGGATTCCCCGACTATTCGTGGATCAACCCTAATATTGCTTTTTGCAATGCGTTCGAGCTGTCGCCTCTTTGCTTTCTGCTTATTTTTCCTAGGTTGATGCGCCATAGCCGCCTCCTCACTGGCCGAACTTATCCAAGCGGAACCAGCAGATCGGCCGTATGCAGCACGCCCTTCGCGCCAATGGTAGAAAGATAATTTTCAAGCAGCTCATGGTAATTGTCCAGAGCCTCTCGCACCTTGACGTTTTCGTCAAGGTCTTTGATTCTCAACTTCAGGTCGCGTCTCAGAACCCCCATCGGGATTCCGCGTCCGTGGCTATACCACTTTTCTGTATCACACAGTTTTTCTGCGATCTCCTCCGCACGGTCCTTTCTCATCTTTGCCGTGACCACTAGCAGGCTGCTGAAAAATCGCTTTGGGTGGCTGTTTTTCTTTTCTTTTGGGCTGATTTGGGGATGCTGAGCGGGTTTTACCGCGGTATTTTTGTGCTGCCGGCGTTCCGAACCGGCTCGGCAGCG
>JAKASX010000109.1 GCA_021818865.1 Acidobacteriota bacterium | reverse complement strand
GCTCACCACCAAGCCGCGCGAAAAATCGGCCGGCACGGGGCTGCGCCTGCCGCTTGGCCTGATCGTGGTCGCGGCCGTGCTCCTTTTCAACCGGCGCATTAACGACTCGTGGCTCTCGCTTCGCCTGCTCCCGAATTCACCCTGGCTGGTTTTCCCGGGACTCATCCTCACTCTGGCGGGGATGGCGCTGGCGTTCTGGGCGCGATTTCATCTGGGCCGCAACTGGGGCCCTCCCGCGACGATGCGCGTCGGCCACGAACTGGTCACTTCCGGGCCTTACGCCTACATGCGTCACCCGATTTATCTTGGAGCGGGCATTGCGCTGTTCGGCACGCTGCTGGCGCTGGGGAACGCTTTGATGGCTTTGCTGGTGCCGATCGTGATGCTGCGGTTCTGGTGGGCGGCGCGAAAAGAAAACCAATTGCTCGTGCGCCAATTCGGCGAACAGGCCGAGCGCCGCTGAGCGCGCAAGGCCGAATCCCACGCGAAACGTCACCGCGTCAGCGCCCGAACCGTTGGGCCATGCCACCCTTCTGCTGTAAGATAGAAAAACGACGGCGGTGAGCGTAGCTCAGCGGCAGAGCATCGGACTGTGGCTCCGAGGGTCGGGGGTTCAAATCCCCTCGCTCACCCCAATCCAACCGGACAAATTCCCAGAAGACACCAAAGACCAGGTTTCTCTGGCTGGCGCGTTGCCGCGTGCCAAGCGCCGAATGCGAACAGGCGATGTTTCCGCTAATTTTCGGGATTCGTGAGCGGCGTGGACGCAGCCAGACCTTGCGCATTGAGCGGCAGATTCGAAACCGGCGCTGGATCCGACGGCGACTCCTCGGGCCAAAGAAACCGCGGGCGCGGCACGCCAATCGAGGCGCCGGCAGCCGGTGCGGCCGCCTGCTGCTGGGGCTCGCCGAAAAGAGGCCGGGAAAGCGCGACGAACTTCGAAAGCAGCCTGCGGCCGGTCTCGCGCAAACGGAAAAAGTAATACGTGAATCGCCCTTGCGCGTCGCTCGATCCGTAGCCCGAGCCTTCCCCGCAGTAGCGGCCGAGCGCCGGTTGATACCCGAGCGTGAGCGCGTTCCCTTGCGTCATGTACTGGCCTGGCTGGTGACCTGCCAGCACGCTGCCGTCGCAATAATAATTGCCTTCGGACTGGATCACCCAGACCCGCGCGTTGGGATCTTTCAGCGATGCAGGCGTCAGACGGATTCCCATTTTGCGGAGCAGCCTGGACGCCGGCGCGGGCGCAAACACAAGCGCGACGAACAGGAAAGCGCACGCGATCGCGGCAATCGGGAAAATGGCTGGCCCGCGGCGCGTCTTCGCCGGCTTGGATTCGGAATCCTGGACCGGAGCGATCGCGGAATGCGACGCGCTGCGGCGCGAGCGAAACGCGAAATCCGTGCTGCGGCGGCGCGGCGCAGGCCGGCCGAGTTTTTCGCGCAGCCAGTCCATGCCACTCATCGGGCGTCGCGCGCCCACCGGCAGTCCGGACACGCGGCGATACGGGAAAATCAGGCAAACCTGCTCGTTGGGAAAGGTGATTTGAAGGATTGAATCCGGATCGAGCGGATTGAAAAGTTCCCCGCCCCGCGGCGTTTCCCCGGCACGATCGAACCGGCAGCCCCGCAGATCCAGCTCAATTTCCCGGCCGTCGCCCGAAATGGTGATTTTCCCTTCCGGATCCACCAGCGTGACGAGGCCATCGATCGAAACGCGCACCGCTTCGGCCTCATCGCCCTTGCCGAGAAAGCACACCTCGAGCGAAATCGATGACTGGCGCCAATCCCAGAAAATCCGCACGGCATCCTTGAACGGAATTCCCCTGCTGCGATCGCCAGTTTTCATGTTCGTTGCACGCCTCTTGACGCCAGAGTGACTGACTTCCGAACCATTGTCGTTTTCCTTCTCTGTGCTGATTCTTTCAGAGGCGAACAGGCGAGGAAAGAAAATTACGATAAGAAGTTGGTGGAAAATCGGGCACAAAGCGTGTTCCGTTGCGGCATAGTTGCGCCCTGCTGCCTCCGCAATTCCGGATGCCCAGCGAGAGCGCAGCAATCCCGCTTCTCCGTGGACAGTTCCGAGCCACAACTTTTCGCGTTGCGCCGGTGATTTGCTGTTCCACTCTCGAACCGGCTAACCGCTACGGCAACTTTTACCCCTGCGCGCCTTGACATTAATTCTCTCTAACTCACAATGGAATCCCCTTCCTGAAAAAGAAACGGCCCGGGCGAAAGCTCGAACGCGCTCCACTTGTCCTGGCGTTTCCCGCAAAACTTGCGCGCGCACTATGAGTGTCAAATTCAAGCTCGTTCTCGGATTGGGGACGGCGCTGGCGATTCTGCTCGCCGTGGGCGCCGCGAGCTACCTCCACATAAGAAATGAAATTGCGGACGCGAAAGCGGTGGTTCATTCGCGCCGGGTGATCGAAACGGTGGATCGCGTCCTGATCGCGCTGGACGACGCGGAAACCGGCCAGCGCGGCTACCTGCTGACCCGCGACAAAGCCTACCTGGCGCCATTCGATTCGGCCCCGCAGGTATTGAGTGCCGAGCTGGAGCGGCTCGGAAGGCTCGCGGCAAACGATCCGGCGGAACGAAACGCGACGGCGCAGATCGACCGATTGAGCGCGAAAAAGCTCGAAGAGATGCGCACAACCATAGCGCTCGAGCAGACCGGGCAGACCGCGGCCGGCCTGGCGATCGTAAAGGAGGGAATCGGAAAACGCGAAATGGACCGGATTCGCGTGCTGCTCGAGGGCATGCAATTGCGGGAGAAAGAACGTATGGCGCGGCAGGCGCAAACCGCCGCAACCGCCTCGCGAAAAGCGAAATTCGTGCTGGTGGGTGGATTCGCGGTGGCCTTCCTGCTGCTGTTTCTGGCGGGAGTGGTGATCTGGCGCGAGCGGGACCGGGCGCTGGCCGTCGAAGCCGATCTGCGGAGCAGCGAAACCCGTTACCGGCTGTTCTTCGAAGGCAATCCCCAGCCGGCGTGGATCTACGACGCTAAAACGTACGCGTTTCTGCAGGTGAATCCTGCGGCGCTCAGAAAGTACGGCTACACGCGCGAGGAATTTCTCCGCATGACCGTGAAGCATATCCGGCCGGAAGAAGACGTGGCCACGTTCCTCGCGGAGATGGAATCGGCGCCCGAGAAGGAAGACCGGGGCCAATGGCGTCACCGGAAAAAGGACGGCACGCTGATGGACGTCGAAGTGACGTCGCACCGGATGGATTACGGCGGCCGGGACGCGCGGCTGGTGGTGGCGACGGATGTCACCGAATTGAAGCGGGCCGAAGCGAAATTCCGCGGCTTGCTGGAATCTGCGCCCGATGCCGTGGTGATCGTAAACGAACAAGGCCGAATCGTCCTGGTGAACGCCCAGACGGAAGCGCTTTTCGGCTGGTCGCGCGAAGAATTGCTCGGAAAAGCGGCGGAAGAGCTCATGCCGGAAGGATCCCGTGCGCGCCACGAGAAGCAGCGCCGCGATTATTTTCTGCGTCCCCGCATCCGTCCCATGAGCGCCGGCCTGGAGCTGTACGGCCGCCGCAAGGATGGCTCCGTGTTCCCGGCGGACATCGAGCTCGCCCCGCTCGAAACCAACGATGGTCTGCTGATTTCCAGCGTGATCCGCGACATCACCGAACGCAAGCAGGCCGAGGAGCTGATCCGAGCCCGCAGCGCGGCGCTCGAAGCGGCCAACAAGGAACTCGAGGCGTTCAGTTACTCGGTTTCCCACGATCTGCGCGCGCCCTTGCGGGCGATCGACGGATTTGGCCTGGCGCTGCTCGAGGAAAACGCCGACCGGCTCGACGCCGAGGGCAAACGGCTCCTGGAACGCATTCGCCGCGCCAGCCAGCGCATGGGCCATCTGATTGACGACGTGCTGAAACTGGCGCGGCTGACGCGGGCCGAATTGCGCCTGCAAGCGGTGGACTTGACGGCGATCGCGCGGGAAGTGGCCGACGACCTGCGCAAAGCCGACGGCCGGCGAGCGGTGGAATTCCGCATCGCGGACGGCCTGCGCGCCCAGGGTGATCCCCAACTGATGCGCATCGTGCTCGAAAACCTGATCGGCAACGCTTGGAAATTCACGGCCAAGCGGCCATCCGGGCTCATCGAGTTCAGCCAGGCCCGGGCAAACGGGAACGCCCCGTTTTTCGTGCGCGACAATGGCGCCGGGTTCGACCCCGCCTACGCCAGCCACCTGTTCGCTCCGTTCCAGCGGCTGCATTCGGAAACGGATTTCGCCGGCAGCGGAATCGGCTTGGCCACCGTGCAGCGAATCGTGGCCCGACACGGCGGCAAGGTGTGGGCGGAAGGAGCGGTCGAGCGGGGCGCGACATTCTATTTCGAGGTACCCCAGTGAACGAAACGACGGAAACGAACGGACCGGAAAAAGTGATTCTGCTCGTCGAGGACAATCCCGACGATGAGGAACTGACGCTGCGCGCGCTCAGGAAAAACAACATCAGCAACCAGGTGGTGGTCGCGCGCGATGGCGCCGAAGCGCTCGCCTTCTTTTTTGGCGACGGCAGGCAGCCGGCTCGCACCCCGGCGGATTATCCGCAGGTGGTGCTGCTCGATCTGAAGCTGCCAAAGGTGGAGGGCCTCGAAGTGCTGAAGAGGCTGCGCTACGATCCGCGCACGCGGTTGCAGCCGGTGGTGATTCTGACTTCGTCGGACGAAGAGCAGGACCTGCTGCGGGGCTACGGCCTGGGCGCCAACAGCTACGTGCGCAAACCCGTGGATTTCAATCAATTCCTCGATGCGGCCCGCCAGCTTGGCCTCTATTGGGTACTGCTGAACCTGCGTCCTCCCTCGCCTCGGGAGAAGTAAGTGGAAGCTCCACTTCGCGTGCTGGCCGTCGAAGATTCCGCCGAGGATATGGAGCTGCTCGTGCGCCAGCTGAGCAAGGCCGGGCGCCGCCTGGAATGCAAACGCGTCGAATCTGCCGACCAGCTCAGTGCCGCGCTCGACGCCGTCGCATGGGACCTGGTGGTTTCCGACTATAGCCTTCCGGGCTTCGGCGGGCTGGAGGCGCTGAGGATGGTCCGCGAACGAGGGCCCGATCCGCCGTTCCTCTTTCTTTCGGGGACGATCGGCGAGGAAACGGCGGTCGAGGCGATGCGGATGGGTGCGCAAGACTACTTAATGAAAGACAATATGGCGCGCCTGCTCCCCGCCATCGAACGCGAAATGCAACAGGCGGAGCTGCGACGGAGGCAAAAACAGATGGAGCAGCGAATGCGTCAACTGGAAAAATTCGAGGCGCTCGGAAAGCTGGCCGGCGGCATCGCGCACGACTTCAACAACGTCATTGGTGCGATTCTCGGCTGGGCGGAACTGGGCGCGCTCCAGATGCCGGGCGGGGCATCCGCCGAATCCTTCGAGCAGATCCGCCAGCAAGCCGACCGCGCCGCCGGCCTGACGCGCCAATTGCTGGCGTTCGCGCGACGGCAGGTGATCGAGCCGGCGAACGTCGATTTGAACTACTTGGTGGGCGAGACGGTTTCGCTCCTGCAGAAACTGATGGGCGAGGAAGTCGAAATCACGCTGTCGCTGGCGAACGACCTGAAAACGACCAGGGCTGATCGCTCTCAGATCGAGCAGGTGCTGATCAATTTGTGCGTGAACGCGCGCGACGCCATGCCCGGCGGCGGAACGCTGAGGATCGCGACGCGCAACGTGAAATTCGGCGACGCCGTTCGGGTTGCCGGACACGCCGCGCCCCCGGGACATTACGTGCTGCTTTCGGTGGCCGACAGCGGCACCGGAATCGAGCCCCAAACGCTCGAACACATATTCGAGCCGTTCTTCACGACGAAGGAGGAGGGCCGCGGCACCGGCCTCGGCCTCGCCACGGCCCTCGGCATCGTCAAGCAGCACAATGGATTCATCGAGGTTTCCACCGAGCCGGCCCGCGGCAGCACGTTCCAGGTGTTTCTGCCGGCAAGCGAAGGGACGATCGAACGGATCGAGCCGGCCGCCGAAAGCGCCGTCCGCGGCGGCGCGGAAACCATTCTGGTGGCCGAGGACCACGAAGGAATCCGCGAAATGGTGCTCCAGGTGCTTCAGACGCTCGGCTATCGCGTGCTCGAAGCGCGCAACGGCGAGGAAGCGGTATCGCTTTTCGCCCGGCACCGCGACGAAGTCGCGCTCGTGGTGCTCGACGTGGCGATGCCCAAGCTCGAAGGGCCGCAAGCCTACGATGAAATCTGCCGGATGAAACCGAACGTGCCGGTGATTTTCACCTCCGGCTACTTCGACGACCGCGTCGCCGCCGCTTCGCGCCAGGCCACCGTGCTCGAAAAGCCGTATCCGCCGAAAGTCCTCGGCCGCAAAGTGCGGGAATTGCTCGACGGCGTCGCCAGCTGACGGCTGACGCGGTCTTCGCTCCTTCCGCCTTACTCCCTGCCGAAAATCAGCAGATGAAACGTGCCGGGCACCATGCGGAACGGCCGGGTGTGCGGCAGCGGGTTTGGAATCCGTTCGATTTTCGCTGTCACCAGGAAAATATCGTGCGTCACGGGATCGAGCGCCATGGTGCGCGCGCCGAATTCCGTCTTCACGTTTTCCACCACGTGGAATTTCGTCGGCGAATCCTCGTGAATCACCGTCAAATCGCCGCTGAACCCGTTCGAGGCGAACGCGTAGCCGGTGCCCGGATCGAACCGGGTGGCGTCCACGCCGCGCCCGATCGGCTCGGTCGTAATCACTTTGCCGGTGTCCGCGTTCATGATGACCATCATGCCGTTGTGGCAGCCGGAAAAGAGGATGTGGTGCCTCGCGTCGATCGCGAGTCCGCTGGGCGATTTGCCCGGCGCGAGCGGCCAGCGATGCTCGATTTGCATCGTGTGCGAGTTGATTTCCACGATCTCGCTCGTCGTTTCGATGTTCGCGTAGACGTGGCCGCGCCCGTCGGCGACGGGAAATTCCGGCCCTCCGCCGAGGTCGATATGGCCGACCACTTTTCCGGTCTTGGCGTCCACCACGGTTGAGGTGTGCGAATCGCCGTTCATCGTGAAAACGCGTTTCGACGCCGGATCGTAGACGTCGCCGTCGGCATCTTTGTCTGTGGGCGCGTAGCCGATCACTTTCAGCGTTTTCAAGTTGAAGATCCAGAGCTTGGCCGCCCGTCCGTCGGTGACGAATCCGCGGTTGAATTCCGGCGCCAGAACCACGCCGTGAATCGCTTCCATTCCGCCGATGTCGCCGATGATTCTCCCGCTTTTCACGTTGACCACAACGACGTGCGTGCCGTGCGTGATGAACAGGCGGTGCGTCGCGGGCTGAAATTTCAAATAATCCCAAAACGTGTCGCCGGGTATCGGGATCGTTTTCAGCAGGTGGTAGCCGGACGGCCCGACGGCTGCCGCGTCCTGTCGCGCCGCTGCCATTCGCGGCGCTCGATTTCCCGCCGCATAGACCGCTCCACAGAAAAGAAAAATACCAGCCAGAATGGTGGTGACAATCCGTCGTCTTGAACTTCCCTCATGTTTCATCTCTACCCCTCCTTGAGCAGGGCATACGTACGGGGAAGCGTGGAGCGAATCAACTCGCTTACACACCCATGCCGTTATGGACGCGAGCCACAACGGTACGGTTTCCACATGGCGATACGGTAAGCCGGAAACGCATGGCCGCGCCTTAAACGAAGATTAATTTGCTTTCATTTTCCCCTGGGAGCTTTCTCCGAACCGCCATCTAGGTTAATCTGCGGGCAAGAATCCAGCGAAGGAGGTGCGAAGGGATGAACAAGATTCTGGCAGGGATCGCGGCCACGCTGCTCGTGGCCGGCGCGGCGATGGGCGCGCCGAAACCGCCGCTGAAACTGGTGGCGAAATACAAGATGCCGGCGGATGTGCAGGGACGATTCGATCACCTGGCCGCGGACGTCGCGGGAAATCGCCTCTTCCTGGCGGCCGAGAGCGCGCACCAGGTGCTGGTGTTCAACCTGCACACGGGAAAATACCTGCGCGCGATTCCAAACATTGAAATTCCCCACGCGATTTTCGTGCGGCCGGCGCTCGATCGCATCTACGTGACCGACGGAGGCGCGGGCGAAGTTCGGATTTTCAACACGAGGACGTATCGGCAGATCGGCGCGGTGAAACTGAAAGTGGATTCCGATTCCATCGGCTACGACGCCGCAACGCACGACCTCTATGTGGTGAATGGAGGGGGCGACGCGCACGAATCCTATTCCATGCTGAGCGTCGTGAACACCACGAGCGACGCCAAAGTGGCCGATATTCGCATCGAGGGCGCGACGCTCGAAGCGATGGCGCTCGCGGAATATTCCCCCCTCCTCTATCAGAACAATCCATCAAAAAACCTGATTGACGTGGTGAATCGCGAGACGCGCAAAGTCGTCGCCACGTGGCCCGTCACGCTCTGCCAGCACAACGTCGCGATGGCGCTCGATGAATCGACGCACCGACTGTTTACCGCGTGCCGCAGCGGCGCGATCGTCGTTTTCGACACGCAGACAGGGAAAGAAATGTTGCTGCTGAAAATTCCCGTCGGCGTTGACGACCTGATTTTCGATCCGGCGACGAAACGCCTTTACGCTTCCTGCTGGGGCGATGGCGGCCAAATCGCCGTCTACCACGAAGACGATCCTGACCACTACTCGCTATTGGGCATGGTCCCGACCGGCCGCGGCGGGAAAAACGAAGTGCTGGTGCCGCAGATGCACCGGCTCTTCGTCACGATTCCGCCGGCCGAAGCTGCTCCCGGTGAAGTCTACGTATACCGGGTGCAATAAGCACACGAAGGTTTCGGCAATGGGGCCAACCCGGGCCCAGCGCGGATTGGCGTGCCTGCAGAAGAGGAAGGGCCACCTGCAAAGGTGGCCCTTCGGTCACGAACGTTTCGAGTCCTCTACCTGCAGGTCGAAAATTTGAAGCTGGCGATATACGTCGCCCAGTTGGTGTAGGTGCCGTTCTTCAGCAGGTATTCGTTCACGTACCAAAATGTGCAATCGTCGGTGGGATCGATGCTGACGCTCGAATAATCGCCCCACCGATTCGCTTTCGTCTGCGCTCCGCCGCCAACGTAAATCGGCATCTCGGCTTCCATCGTATTCGCAGAATCGCTTGCCTGCTGACCGGTGAACGCCAGCCCCGGGTATGCCGATGAGCTCGATGTACTGAACCCCAGCCCCAGATCGCCCGCGTGGTCCTGCGCGATGCTGCCCATCCACCGGTACAGGCTCGTATCCGGCGAATAGGTGCTCTGCTGCGCGATGGTGGGGTTCGTGGTCGGGTTCGCAATTTCGTACCACCGAACCCCGGTTTGGTTGCTCGCCGAGCTGACCTGCGCCGACTGATTCACAAGGAGGTCGTCGTTGCCGTTCCCGTAGTTTCGGTACGAAAGGCGATACATCAAGCGGTCGCCCAGCGAATCGAGCTGCTCTTTCGTACCCTTTTGCGGCACGCAGACGCCGCCTCCGCACGCTTCGTGGAACGTGCCTACGGTCAGATCCTCCGGAGCACTGAGCGATGTATTCGCCTCTGCCGCCGCATCGAAGCTGAATCTATAAAGCTCGAGCGTGTTGCTGCCCGAAAAATCGAGATACATCTCGGGGCTGCCGCTGGGAGCCGGCCTCGTTCCTTCCAGATCCGCCGGAAGTACGCTCGCCGCGCTGGAATCCTGGATGCAAGTCATCTTGTCCAGGGAGTAGCCGCTATTTGCCAGCGGCAGACCGCAGAAGTCCGCCCCGGCGAACGAGTTCCCATGGGAAAAGATGTTCGCCGAAAAATAGATACCCGAGTACGTCCCGGAGCTTTCCTGCCATACGGCAACTTTCGGGTAATCCGGAAAACTCGATCCAAAGGCGTAGCTGTAAACGTCGTAGCTGCCAAGCGCGTCGCTGGTTGTGGAAACCGCCATACACCACTCGTTGCTGCTGAAGCTGCTGTTATACGCCAGCTGACTGATGATCCATTTCTGATCCACCTGGTCCCACAACACGATCGGGTCGCCGCCGTCGGTGGTCGCGCACAGGTCGCTCGAGGGCAAACCGCCGGCCCAAATGGTGTGCATGGCCGTCGGAGCCAGCAGAGTTTTTCCGGTCTTGTCGTATACCGCGTAGGTCACATTCGTCGTTTCGACGATCTGACCGTGCGGATGGGCGTCCGTGTCGGGGCTGACGGAAATATTGGGGTCCGGCGGAACGTACCCGTCGGCGGTCGCGCCTTCAAAGGCGACGCCAGCTTTGGCCTGAAGTGGTCCCGACGTTCCGTTTTCCAAATCCGGATCCGTCCACGTTCCACCGCCGGGCTTGCCGCGGAGGGGTTTAAACAACGGAATTACGCGGAACGGCGCATTCGGCTTGGCATGCATTTGCCGGACGTAAGACCACAGAGGCGGCGTTCGCCCATGGTGGCCCGTTATCACTTCCACGCGAGCCGGTTTGCCCTCCTGCGCCCCTGCCGGCGCCACCATCCAGATCAAACCAGATGCCAGCACCACAAAGCCGATTCTGCACCGAACCATTGGCCGACCCTCCTCGCTTGATTTGTCTTCGCGTTGTTCAGGATGACGCAGTTTGAAAGCAGCATACCCCCGCAGTAGGCCGGGCGCAATGGGCGGACCGGCCAGCAGCCTTCAGGTCGGGCCACTAGGAGAAAGATTTCCGGGAAAAGAACGGCCGAGCTGATCCCTGTTGGATTCCAAGGGAAAAGTCAACAAGGGGTGAGAGCACCCCCTCGCCAGCTCGCAGCCGAAACGAGCGGACGCGGTTTCAGCCCTAGAACTTACAGTTCAAGTTTCCAGTCCGTCGAGATGCTAGACGTTTTCCTTAGGGGCGATCCGCCGCGGCGGACTTCGCACCTGCCCTCAGAACCTCGCGGAAATAACTAGTTGACGGTCAAGGTGACATTAATCGAGCTGCTCTGACTGCCGCTCGTCCCGGTAATGGTGAAGGTATGAACGCCGGTAGCCACGTGCTTGTTGGTGCTGACCGTGAGTATTGAGGTTCCCGGGGTGTTGCCGGAGGAAATGACAACCGGATTCACGCTGAAGCTGCCGGTAGCGAACTTCGGCAACCCGGCCACGCTGAGCGTGACGCTGCCCGTGAAGTTCGAAGGAGTGACTGCCACTGTGGTAGTTCCGCTACTGCCGCGGGTCACGGTGATATTCCCGGCAGAAACGGAAAAGCTGCCTCCGCTCGTTGAGGCGGGGTTGACGGTCAGCGTGGCCTTCGCGCTCGATCCATTGTAGCTGGCCGTGATCGTGACATTCGTTGTGCTTGTGACCGAGCTAGTGTTGACCGTAAAGCTCGCGGAGGTGCTGCCTCCGTTGACGGTGACACTCGAGGGTACACTGGCGGATGGATCGCTGCTGGAAAGCGAAACCGTCACGTTGGTCAAGGGCGCCCCGCTGAGGGTCACAGTGCCCGTCGATGTCCCCGAGGAGGAACTGCCACCCGTTACACTCGCCGGATTGAGTGAGAGGGAAGAAACGCCAATCGTCGATCCGCCGCCGGACGACGCGTTGGGGCCGTTCGGGCCGCGTTCGGTCCCAATGCCACTGGCGAAGTCCCAGCAAGGCCCGGAGGCATAGGTCCCGGCCGAGCCGCTCGTGATGTCGTAGAAGGGAGTCGCGGACGTGTAGGAGCACCCTGATGGGTTGGCGCTAGAACTGACATCAGCGCTGTAGTTCGAGTAGAGATTATTTGAGACGCTGGAAGTGTTGCTGCCGCCGTCCCAGCCGCCGTCAAAGGCTCCCGCGTTATTGACGATGCCGGCGAGCGATGGCGAAGCCACGCTCGTGCCACCGAAGACCATCCAGCCCACCAGCCCCTGGCTGGAGGTGCTGTCATAGACGGAGACGCCGGTAGCGGGGTTGGCGTCGAAAGAGAGATCCGGCGTTCCTCGCATCCCGGTCGTATTGACGTCCGCCGTAATGTCTTGGTAAGGCGGCATCACTTCGTAGCTGCTCGGTCCGCCACCGGCGCTGCTCCATGTGGTCTCGTTTGTGGAGTTGCCGCTGGTGTCTCGGTTCACCGTCGTCCCGCCCGCCGACACTACGTTGGGCGAGGCTGAGGGCCAGATAACCTTGCCGCCGCTGTCGCCGCTCGAAGCAAAATAAGTGACGCCCGGCTGCGTGAAGTACGAGTCCGAAAAAATCTCCGAGGAAGACTCGCTGCTCCCCCAACTCATGGAAACTTCGCCCGTTCCGCCGGAGGTGCAGTAGCCGTTGCACGTGGCGACGATGGTGTTGGCAACATTAACCGCCTGCAAGAGATTGGAATTACTGTTGGACGCAGCCTCAACCAACACGATTTGCGCGTGCGGCGCCATGGCGTGCGACCATTCGATATCGAGAGCCTCTTCCTGCGCCCAACTG
>JAKASX010000108.1 GCA_021818865.1 Acidobacteriota bacterium | reverse complement strand
GGCTGCATCGAGCGCAACGATTTTGCCGGCGCCCGGAGCCAATTCCTCCACGTGGATCAACCACGGCTCAATCGTGACGTCGCGGAAGGTGACCGCGTGTCGAATCATGGGAATCGCCTGCCATCGCACCGAGCCGTCCAGCAAGAGTTCCGCAGACAGGTGGCGTTCGAGGTCGGTGCGCGAATCGTCGCCGGAAACGACAGCGGGGAAATGCCACAGACGCGAAAAAATCGGGCCCAGCCCTTCCGGGCGACTTTCGTTTTGGGCCGTCGCTCTCGCGGGCGAGCGCACCAGCAGCGTGCGCCCCGCGCCGTCGAGCAGTACGGCGGCGGCCACCCGTACGCGCACTGGAGCGGGTTTCGCACGCCGCTCGGGAAGACGATCGGCGACGCCCAGCCGCAGCGCCTTGCATCCCTCGCGCACCGGGCACGCACCGCAACGCGGCTGGCGCGGCGTGCAGATCGTCGCGCCGAGTTCCATCATCGCCTGATTCCAATCGCCGGGGGATCCGGCGTCGAGCCAGCGATCGGCCAGCGCCTGCAATTCTTTCCAACGCGCGGGCGCACGCAAATCGCCTTCAATTGCTTCGCGCCGTGCGATCACGCGAGCCACGTTCCCGTCGAGCACGGCCAGCGGCTCGTCGTAGGCGATGCTGAGCACCGCGCGCGCCGAGTAAGCGCCAACGCCGGGCAGCGCAAGCGCCCCATCTAGCGCGCGCGGGAATCGGCCGCCGTGCCGGCTTTGGATGATCCGCGCCGCGCGGAGAAGATTTCGCGCGCGGCTGTAATAGCCGAGTCCCGACCACGCCTTGAGCACGCGTTCCTCGCGCACCCGCGCCAGCGCGCGAAGCCTGGGAAACGCGCGCAGGAAGCGCCGGTAATAGGGAAGAACGGCCGCCGCGCGCGTCTGCTGCAACATGATTTCCGAAATCCAGACGCGATAGGCGTCCCGCGTCCGCCGCCAGGGCAGATCGCGCCGGTTCGCGCGAAACCACTCGAGCAGCCGCCGCTGAAATTCGGCCAGGGAGTCCTTCGTGCGTTGCCGCGCCATCGCGGCGATTCGAACACAGGCCGCGGGGGAAGGCAAGCCTGCGGCGTTCGCGGCGGACGGGCTATTGTCGCCCCGCTCGGCCGGGGCGTATAGTTTGCGTATGCGTGGTGTGGGGACGATCGCTCTTCTTTGCGCCATTGGCGTTTGTGGTTTGGCCGGCGCGCGTCCGGCCTTGGCGCGACAGAATCAGATGGCAAGCGTGCCCAAGCGATGCGAGCCCAATACCGTCATTCCGGTGGAACCGAAAATTATCGTGGATGGCGTAAGGTTTCTAGGCGAATCGCACCCGCCGAACCTCTCGCGCGACCAGATGATCGCGCTCATCGGCCGTAGCGCGGCGCAGTCCAAAACCCGGCGGTTCGAGCGCGTCTGGATGGCGGTGAGAGGCGCATGGCAGCGCGACGGTTATTTCCTGGCCGTCGCCCAGGTGACGCCGCACGTGCTCGCTTCGGGCCCGGGATGGAGAAAGGTGTCGTTTACGGTCCGCGTGGATCCCGGCCCGCGCTACAAGATCGGCTCGATTCGCGTGATGAGTTACAACGCCCGCCGCAAACTCGTTTTTTCCGAGAACCGCTTGCGGAAGATGGTGCCGCTGGGATGGGGCGACGTTGCGAATCCTGAAAAGATTCACGGCGCGATCGAGCAGATCGCGCAGCTTTACGCGCGTCACGGGTATCTGGATTTCACCGCGGTCCCGGTTTTCCACATCGACAATCAGCACGACCGCGTCTCGTTCGTGCTCGAGTTGGATCAGGGCCGGCAGTATCGCATCGGCGAAGTGAAAGCGCTCGGCTTGCCGCCGCTGCTCGAAAAGGCGCTGCACAAGGCGTTCTTGCACGGTGAAGTTTTCGACGCGAGCTCCGTGGCCCGTTTCTGCCGCAAGGAAAAATGGGTGCTGCTGCCGCCGCTCGAACTGGCTGCCGAGCACGTCGAGCGGAACCAGAAGGACGGGACGGTCAGCGTGCTTCTGGATTTCCGCCGGTGCGCGAACATTCCGCCGCCGGGCGCGACAACCGCTTCCAGCCTCGATTGACCGGCGAAAATCCAGCCGAGACATCTGCCCTCTGCGCCGGTCTGGACGCCAAACGGCCTCGGCTGTTATAAACTAAGGTTTTGACGGGCGATTAGCTCAGTGGTTAGAGCGCTCCCCTCACACGGGAGAGGTCCAAGGTTCAAGTCCTTGATCGCCCACCATTTTTCTCAAATCAATTGCAAAGCCCGCACGACTCGGTCTGCGCCATTTGCCACCTGGGCTGCGACGCAATCGGAGATTTCCCCCATGGCGGGTATCGGAGCCTCAATCGCCCGCGCCGCGTCCCGCGGCTATTGGGCCTTTCGCCGCCACGCTGGGGGAATTCCCTCATTCTTCATGTCGCCAGAGTTTGCCGCGTTCCCTGCGTTTGGCCCGCAACTGATTCGATTGGCTTGAGTTCCCTGTGCTCGGCTGTTCCCTCTCTCGTGGCAACGTATCTGCTCTAAGTAGGATCGGAGAATGCTGCGTTTTTTCGGCGCTCTAGTGTCCGAACCCATATGGGGTTCTCAGGGAGATCTGTCCATGCGCATGCGTCTGTTTGCTTTGCTTTTTTCTGTGGCGTGTCTGTTGACCCTTTCCGCGCCAGTCTGGGCGTCAAGCCTTTCCACCAGCTTTACCCTGCTTCAGCAGACGAAGATCCAGAACGTCAATCTGAAACCAGGGGATTATCGCCTCGTGGTCGATGAATCGAGCGGCAAGGTCAAGATCGAGAGCCGCCACCAGGTCGTCGCCCATGTAAACGGCAAATGGGTCACCCTTTCGGAAAAGGCTTCCGAGTCCGAAGTGCTGACGAATAACAACACCATCCAGGAAGTCACTTTCGCCGGGAAAAACCGCGCCCTCAAGTTCGGTTCCTGATCCCTGCTTTTCCTCGGGAGTCGACCGGAGCGCGTTCGCGGCCGCGCGCGAATCTCCGCCGCTCACCGAGCCGATTCCTCCCATTTCCCAAGCCGCGGAGCGAATGCCCTTTCGTCTAGTGGAATTCGCCGTTCCCGCGTTTGTGGAAAAGGAATTTTCGACTTGAACGGCGGGCGTGGGAGGGGTAGAAGGAAGGCAACGGAGGGCCGTGATGTTCCGCTCTGGCCCGAGCTCCGCTTCCTTCCTGCTTGCGGCTTTGGCCGCATTGGCTTCCGGCCTAACGGCTTGGGCTAACCAATGGCCTTCGAACGCGGCGATGGTTCCATCCTCGGCCGCCTGCCGCGCGAATTGCCCAACTACCGGCTCGCCGGAAATCCAGGGCGAAGTCTTGTTTCCCGATGGCAGCCCGGCGACAAATGTTGCCGTGGAACTCGAGCCGGAGATGGCCGGCGGAACGGTGGCGACGGCGGTTACCGATTCCGGCGGCGAATTTTATTTCACTGACGTCGGCGTCGGAAATAGTTACAAGCTCTCATTGGACGTTCCGGGTTATGAGCCCGTGCGCCGAACGGTGACCACGGACGCGATGGTCAACAGCGAAGACGTCACGCTTGTGCCGTTTGGCGGCAAGAAAGAGCCAAACAAGGGAGCGATCGTCTCGGTGGAGCAGTTGCGCATTCCGCCGAAGGCGATGGCGGAATTCCGCCAGGGCGTGCGGCAGATGAGCCTTGGCCGGAGCGATGCGGCGGAGCAGAGCTTTCAAAAGGCCATCCATCTCTACCCAAATTTCGCGAGAAGTTACATGAGGCTGGGCGCGCTTTACGCCGATCGAGGCCGATTTTCCCAGGCCGATCGCGCCATTCACCGCGCCTTGCGGCTGCGCAAATCGAGTTCGAGCGCTTACTGCTATCTCGGCTACGTCTCCGCCGAGGAAAACAAGCCGAAAAAGGCGGCGCAGGCCTTTCACCACGCGCTCGCGCTGCGGAAAGACAATTGGTTCGCCGAACTCGAGTTGGGGCGGCTGCGCTATTCCCAAGAAAAGTTTCGGCGCGCGCTTCCGCACCTGCTGGCTGCGCGCCGGATCCATCCCGAGCTTGCGTCCGCGCACCTGCTGCTCTACGACGACCTGATACGCCTCGGGGAACGGAAAAAGGCGCTCGTGGAACTGGACGATTTCCTCACCCGTTTTCCGGACGCCCCCGAGACGCCCCGGTTGCGCAAAGTCCGCGCCGCGCTTGCGGCGGCGATTGCCGGCAAGCCGTAGCGCGCGCGACGCCGCAACGAAAAATTCCACTTGCTCCCGGTCGATCCGATCTGCCCTCCGCAAGGAAATGCGTTTTTCCAGTGGATTTTTCCCGCCATTTGCGCCACCGTGTAGCGCGCGGAACGTCGGCGTGAACGATAAGCAGCCTGCCCACGTGCCGCCGGCAGCCAAAAAAACTGGCGATGAGCGAAACGAACGATAAAGCGGGCGCCGCGAAGCCAAACCTTTCGGCGGAAGTGCTGGAATTCGTGAAAGTAAACGCGCCACGCGTGGCGCTCGTGCACGCGCGTGTGATTGACGGCGCCGGCGCGCCGGCGCGGGAAGATCAGACCATCCTTGTGCGCGGTGGGAAAATCGAATTCGTTGGCGATTCCGGCGCGGCGCCGCCGCGCACGGACGCCTTGGCGCTGGATCTCCGCGGCCGAACGGTGATTCCGGGCATCATCGGCATGCACGATCACCTTTTTTACACGGCTTCCCTCAATCGCGACGCCCAAGGGCGCGTGCCGGCTCCCGGTCCGCTGGTGACGGAAATCGCCTATTCCGCTCCTCGCCTGTATCTTGCCTGCGGCGTCACCACGATACGCACCACCGGCGCTATCGAGCCCTACGCCGATCTCAACGTGAAGAAGCAGATCGACGGGGGCCGCATGCCCGGCCCGAAAATCGACGTCACCGGGCCATTCCTCACCGGCGCGGGGCCTTTTCCCCAAATGCACCAACTGACCGGGCCGGAAGACGCGCGCCGCATGGTTCGTTATTGGGCGGATCTGGGAGTGACCTCCTTCAAGGCCTACATGGGCATCACCCGCGCCGAACTCGGCGCTGCGATCGAAGAGGCGCATGCGCGAGGGCTGAAAGTGACCGGCCATCTGGGATCGGTGGGCTATCGCGAAGCCGCCGCGCTCGGAATCGACAACCTGGAGCACGGCCCCATCTACACCGACACCGAATTTTTGCCCGAAAAACAGCCGGACGTTTGTCCGCCTCTTCCGCGCCTGATCGAATTCTGGGCGAAAACGGAAATTTCCAGCGCGCCCGTCCAGGAAATGATGCATGACCTGGTGGAGCGAGGCGTGGCGATCACGTCCACGCTGCCCGTTTTCGAATTGGGCGTTCCGGGACGCCCGGTTTTGCAGCAGCGCGTTCTGGACGCGATGTGCCCGGAATCGCGAACCAGCTATTTGACCGCGCGCGCGCGAGGCGTCTTCATGGGCATGGCGCAATCGTTTCCGTGGGAACTATTGTTTCGCAAGGAAATGGAATTCGAATATGCCTTCGCGAAAGCCGGAGGGCTGCTGCTCGCCGGGCCCGACCCGACGGGCATGGGAGGCGTTCTTCCCGGCTTCGGCGATTGGCGCGCGGTGGAATTGCTCGTCGAAGCCGGTTTTACGCCAATCGAAGCGATCCGGATCGCCACGCAAAACGCCGCGCGGTACCTTGAACGCCTCAACGGCATCGGTTCCATCGCGCCGGGCAAAGACGCGGATTTGGTCGTCGTTCGCGGCGATCCTTCGAAAAATATCGAAGAGATCGAAAACGTGGAGATCGTCTTCAAGGACGGAATCGGTTACGATCCGGAGAAACTGATCGACTCGGTGCGCGGGCAGGTGGGCATTCGCTGACCGCTGGCCGCGCCCGTCGTTCGCGTTTCGCCCGGCAAAACGGCCGCGAGCAGGGAATTGGGGGAATTGATGAACGCGTTTCTTCGTTTTTTGATGTTTCTTTCTCTCACGATCTGGGTGGGCGGAATCATCTATCTGAGTTTCGTCGTCGCGCCGGCGCTCTTCACCACGCTGCCCAGCCTGGATCAGGCCGGCGCGGTCGTTGGCGTCATCCTGACCAAGCTCCATTGGCTCGGCGTGAGCTGCGGCGTGGTCTACCTGGCCGCCGCGGTTTCGCTCGCGCGCTCCACGCGGGCGCTGGGCCGCGCCGGAGCGCTGGCGGTTTTGGCGATGATCGTGTTGACGCTCGTTTCGCAAATGGGCGTCATGCGCCGCATGGAAAAGCTCGGCAGCGAGATGGGCTCGATCGAGCGGACGCCAGCCACGAGTCCCTTGCGCAAGCAGTTCGACCGCCTGCACGTGGTTTCCGTGCGCATCGAAGGCGTGGTGCTGCTGCTCGGAATCGGCGCCATTTTCCTCACCGTTCGCGAACTCGGCCGCTGATCGCGTTGCGCGTTCGAGCGCCTGCGCGGCGCGGCCCTGCGCCCGTCAGGTTTCCTCGCCGCGAATCGGGGCGATGCCGAACGTCCCGTCCACCGTTTCGACGAACGTGCGCTCCTCCCGCAGAATGATGCGCTTGCTCTGCGCCATCTGAAAATTCGCGCGCGATTCGGGATCGGTCTTGAGCCGAGCGCGGTAGCGCTCGTAATCGCTCAGGCTTTCGAACGCTACCAGTCCCCACGCCACGTCATTCGTTCCTTCCTCGGGCAGAAAATAACCCACCAGGTGTCCGCCGAGCCGGGGAATGATGCGGCCCCAGTTCTCGGCGTATTTCCGGAATTCCTCGCGCTGGAAAGGATCGATCTGGTAGCGAATGAAACAGGTGATTCGCATGATTCTTCTCGCATCCCGCGGTCGCGCCATCCGGTCGCGCGAGTCCGCGCTCGCCGCGCAAGGCGCCACTCCCATGGAATTCGCGATCGAAAGAGCAGACCCGTTCCGTCCCGGATACGGGACGGAACGGGTTGCCCGGGTCGCGCTCCGAGTAAGGGCGCTTGCAACTCCAACGCGACCCGAACCGTGGCGCGCGCGGCGCATCGAGCGGCAGAAGTATGCCTGTTGCGCTACGCCCATAATTCGTTTAACGTCGAAATATGAATGTCACGGGTCCCGACGACGCTGTTTCCTCGATTGCCGCCGCGATTGGCGAGCCGGCACGCGCGCGCATGCTTTACGCCCTGGCCGACGGCCGCGCGCGCACCAGCACGGAACTCGCGGTGCTCGCCGAGGTGAGCCCGGCGACGGCCAGCGCCCATCTCCTGCGGCTCAGGAACGAACGCTTGGTGAAAGTGCTGCCGCAGGGCAAGCACCGTTACTACAGCCTGCAAGGCCCCAGCGTCGCCGCCGCGCTCGAAGCGCTCAGCGTCCTGGCCGGCGCGCCGCGCCCCGCGTTCGTGCCCACGACTCCCTTGCCCTTGCGCGTCGCGCGCACCTGCTACGATCACATCGCGGGTTCGCTGGGCGTCGCGCTCCACGACCGCATGCTGGCGCTCGGTTGGCTATCGCGAGCGGCGAGGGAAGAGCAAGCCTACGATCTGACGCCGGCCGGGGCGAACGCCCTCGAAACGCTGGGCGAACGCGTGGATTCGATGCGGGCGCTGCGCCGCCGCTTCGCCTTCGCCTGCGTGGATTGGAGCGAGCGCCGGCCGCACATTGGTGGCGCGCTGGGCGCTGCGCTCTTGAAAATCGCGTTGAAACGGGAGTGGGTGCGTCAGGATCTAGATAGCCGCGCTTTGGAAATCACCGGCCGCGGTCGGCGCGAAATGACGGCGCGATTCGGCCTCCGCGTCTAAGCAACCGGCTCAGCGGTCGCCGTGATATTGCACTTGCGGGTGCCCCATGTTTGGCACTAGCCAAACGTGGGGATTTTCGTGATCGTTCCTGGAGCGACACTCCGTCGCCCTCCACCAAGTGCTCGCGGGGGTCGGAGCTTAAGCCCCGACAAAAGCTCCACAAACAACGCAGGGGCTTTAGCCCCCGAAGCGGCGCTCCTTCACCTCACCCTCCGCCCGTGGAAACCTCGGCACGGGCACGCCTGGCTCGCCGCTCGCTGGCGGCCTGCCGCGTGCCCAGCCCCTAAAAAGCGCAGCTCTGGCACCTGCGCATTTCGCATCCCGATGCCTTCTATCGGGACCGTGCTTTCTATCGGGACCGCGCTCCTCGCCGCCCGACGCCCTTCATCAGGCCAGCCTGCCTCGACCGCTTGCCTCGCCGTAGCCTCGATCTTGGCGTCGACGCGAGGAGTCCCGACGCATCCCAATCGGGAAGGCGGGCTTGCCTCGCCGTAGCTTGAGCGTAGGCGGACCGCTCGCTCCGATGTATCATCCCAACGCGCATGCGTCGTCAAAAAATGAATCGGCTAAACCGCGCCCACCCGCCGGCCGCTTGCGGGCTTTGCGCGAAGAGAGCGACCTCTCACGAAGTTGCATTTGTGAAAACCACCGGCGGCAAAAGCGTGTCAGCCGCGCCGGATTCACTCGAACAAATCCAGAGGAAGCTCAGCAACGACAACCTTGCCGATCTGCTGGAGCTGTGGTCCGCAGAGCAAGGCCGTGCGAAGAAGCGTGACTTGGAGCTGATCGCGGCCGCCCTTCCTTTTTCGCCCCAACAACGATTGCGCGTCCTTGATTTGTGCTGCGGTCCCGGCGATGTCGGCCGGGCGATCCGGTCACGCTTTCCGAAGTCACGTATCGATTGCGTGGATCGCGACGCGTTCCTGATCTCGATATGCATCGGAGTGAACTGCCGCGAGGGCATCTCAGGAAATGCCTTCCTGCGCGACCTGAGCAGCAAGGCTTGGTTAAGGGAGTTACCCCGCGAGTATGACGTAGTCGCAACCGCGAATGCGCTTCATTGGTTCAAGCCCAGAAGGGCAGCGGCTTTATTCGGCGAAGTGTTTCAGCGCCTCCGGCCCGGCGGGGTGTTTGTGTTCGCGGAGCCGGCGTCTGCAGAGAAGAGGCTCGCGAGCGGATTCGCCGAGTGGAAGGCCAGGGAGCCTGCCCGTTACAGTCGGGAAAACTGGGAACGATTCTGGTCTCGGGCCAACGAGCTGCTCGGTTACGACCACACCAGGCAACTTGGTCCCCGCGATCCTGGCCGGATCGACGATAGGATGTCTGTCCCGGGCTGGATCAAACTCCTCAAAAATTCCGGTTTCGAGCCGATCGACGTACTGCTGCGCGATGCCGACGAGGTGATCCTTGCGGGCGCCAAGCCACGGAAATTTTCGCCAAGCTCGCGGCGGGTCCTCGCGGGCAAGCGAATAGGACGGCGCAAATTCTTGCCCGCAAGGCAACATTGAAAAGCGCACCGGTCTGTTGTGCTGGCACGCCTCGCCGGGTGCCCCATGTTTGGCGCTAGCCAAACGTGGGGATTTTCGGAATCGCTTCCAGCCCAGGTCAAGCGGCGTAATCAGTCTCCACGAGCGGCGTTCCCACTCCCGAATACGAAGCGTAGGCCAGTAGCACAGGCATTTGCGTTCTTTGCATCTGCGCTTTTCGCATCCCGATGCCTTCCATCGGGACCGTGCTTCCCATCGGGACCGTGCCTGTGCGTATTTCCTCGCTGGTGCGCGAAACGCTCTACTGACCATCCTCAACACAACGGAAACAAATCCCCGCCCCTCGACCGCTTGTCTCGCCGTAGCTTCAGCGTAGGCGGACCGCCACCAAGCCCGTTCATCCCGAACCCCGCCTGTGGCGACGACCACAGGAAGCCCCGACGCTTCCCAGTCGGGAGGGATCTGCTTTTCCTGCGCGCCGCACCTGCTGTAACGCCGGTTTCTAGCCGGCCGCCTTGCTCTGCTCGGACTCCCCACCCTCGGTTAAGACCGTGCGCTTCTCGTCAGCTCCATGCCCGCCGACGAGCCTTCTCACCGCATCCCACCAGCGCGCACCAGCCCAAAACAAATCCCATTGCCCACGCTTGCGGGGGCCTGAGCAGAACCTCGCTGCAAGGTTTTTCGGGAGTCGGAGCTTTAGCTCCGACATCAAAAGCCGCGAAAGCAGGGGCTTTAGCCCCTGAAGCGCCCACGAACCACACAGCGAACCTCCAACTCACCACACTGGCGTTCTGAGTCGGAACCTCGCTGCAAGGTCTTTTGGGCGTCGGAGCGGAACCTGTCCCGAAGAATTCGGGATCTCTGGCAACACCGCGCCAAATCCAATCGCCGTCGGTGTCATCCTGAAGCTCCGTCCCGACGAATTCGGGACGGGGCTGAAGGCAGGGAACCCTACCGTGATTCCCCGCCTGCGGCATCGGGAGGCTTCGTACGCCCCTCGCTGGCTCCTCTCAATTCAGCAAGGACGCGACGGATTCGTGTGAGGCCGCATTGCTCCGGGTCAAAGAGCCTCTTGGCCGCGTACCACGCTTGCAGGACCCCGAGGAAAATCAGCGAACACGAGAGGGCTTCATAATAGCCGCTACGCAGGCTGGGGGCGAAATACAGAGCGGCCACTCCGGCCCACCCGGTCGCTTGTGTCGCCGCCGCGCCGACAGCGTTGCGGGCTTCTTTTTCGGTTGGCCTAGCCAGCACGACATACCATACACCCCAGCCCTCGCCGCTGTTCGCCGCCTCACCCATGGCGTACCGCGTCCGCAACAGTGATGCGCAAACCTTCCACAAGCACCCGTTGACCTCGGATTGAAACCCCGGGTTCGGCCCCAACCTGCTTACCGCATGGCCTAGAAACGCGGTGAGTGGGGCGATTCTCCTCTGGATCGACCACTGCTGAACTCGAATCAAAGCCTTCTGAAGGGCCTGAGACAGGACCGTGCGCCACAAAGCAGCCATGAATATGTAAATGTACCCGAGCAACCAGTTGACGAAACTAACGAACCACATCAGCGCGTTCCCCGCGATGAACGCGAGGACAACCGCAACGGCTAGAAACGAGTAGTAGCCGAGAGGAAAACCGGCGCGAGCCCGCGACGCTATTCCCCCGACCAGAGAGGGATTTGCGAGGTAGACCGAGATTTCGAAGAAAAGCCCAGGCATGAAGGCCCACAGGTAACTGAGAACGGGTGCATCAAGCAATCTCGAAATGTCAACGGTTACCATTCGGCCGTAATTTACCCAAAGAGAGGTGCTGGGGCAAGACATTCCGCACCTCGCGTCCGAAGCCTCACCAAGCCGTCCGCCGACACTCCGCGACCAGGCCTACGCCAAGCAATCGGAAACAATTTGCCCAGCCAAACCGGAGAGCACGAAGTCTGTGAACCCATAGACGTCCTCCGCAGTGCAATTGGGCGGAGAACTGGGCATGCCCCGCAGGATGCGGGTTCGGACCTCTTCAGCGTCCTTACGGCCGCCAGCGACCACGAATGTGCGCACGCCGGGCCTTAGGTGCCCGTCGAGCAGCCCGAGAAAGTGCGCCTCCGAGGCGCGCCAGCCAATCGTGACGACCCTGGACACCTTCGGCAGAAGCTCCTTCAAGGCAACAAATACCGAGTCAGGGAACTGGAATTCGTTTTTATCCTCGACCGGGATTGCGATCGCCGGGAAGACGAAACGCCCGTCCACTGAGCACAAGGTTAGCGGATCAGAACGAACGTAAATGTGCGGGGTGTGGATGGGCGGCGTCCTCTCAACGATAAGGCTGTCGTAACTGCCCCGGAACGGTTCACCCGGCCAGAAATTAGGGCCACCGTCGAACTCCAGCCCCCAGTTGACAGAACCATGGACCTTGAACAGGCGAAAGAGGCGGTCGCGTGACGCGTAGTCCTCCATGCGGTCGACGGCATGCCTCGAACCCAGGAGGCCGAGTGCGTCTTCGAGAAGCCGGTCGTAATTGAAGGTCACGAGGCAAACCGACTCGTCAGGGGCGCTGTTTCTCTCAATTTCCCGGAGCAGCGCGAGCTGGTTGGTGATCCCCTTTGTCACGTACCGCCACCGCTCCTCGCATCTCCATATCGCGCGCTGGAGGTAGCAGCGCACGGCCGCCAGCTCCTGCGCTCCCCTCGGATATGTCTTTGCCTCTTCCCGAATAACCCCAAGGCACTTTTCAATGGACACCGCCCCCGATAGAACCGCCGGATGGCGAAGCCTCCCCACGATCGTTTTGCACTGGTAGAAGTCCTCGAGCGTGTCAACAAACATCTCCCTATTGTCGAAGACGTCTTTGGCAAGCGGCGGTCGGCAGCCCTCGACCTCCGGCCCGAATAGGGGCGCGCCATCGGGCCCCCGTTGGAAAGGGCGATAGGTAGGGCACGAGTCGAACGAGGCCCCTGCCCCGAATATGACCATCAGCATAGGACGAAGTATATGGAATGGCGCGGCAAGCGAGAAGAGAAAAGCCGGTCAACCCGACGTTCAAGCCAGACCCGCTTGCAGTCACGCACCACCCGTCTATGAGGTTGCCGGCTCTGTCCAGAGACACACCCACTTGGCCGGCTGCGAGGGCCGGTTTTGCTCCTCACCTAAAAGGAGGTTTTCTCTTTCCTTCATTTCGACCAAGGCTCGCTTCGTGAATCT